>NZ_CEYAEZ010000009.1:0-55779 GCF_982781345.1 Desulfovulcanus sp. | reverse complement strand
ATCCGACTATAGGTCGCTTCATCTCCAAGGATCCGATTGGGTTTGCCGGTGGCGATGTTAATCTGTATGGGTATTGCCTAAATGATCCGGTTAATAATATGGATCCATTTGGTCTTTGGTATATCGACATAAATATCTCGCTTGGTTATTGGGGTGGTGGTACAGGTGGAATCATTATTGGCTCAGAGGGCATTTATCCTTATGCCGGAGGTGGCGTTGTTTCTCCACCTGGGGGCGTTGCCGTGACATGGTCGCCCTCAGATCCCACTCCGGGGTGGAATGTGGGTGTTCAAGGAGGGTATTGGGCTGGATTACAATATGGTTACAGCTTTGAAGATGGTGGAGATACATTCTGGGAAGTAGGATTTGTAACCCCAGGACTTTCTGTTACAGGTTATCATGTTTGGGAACCATGGAGATGGCCATGGAAAAAAGACAAAGAAGATGATCCATGTGAATAGTAACTATAGATTATAAGTAAAAGTGTGATGGATATATTAGGTGGTATCATTTCAGTCATTATAGGATTATGTTTTGTGGCTTTTTATAAACAACTTGGCCATAAGACTGCGGAATTTTACTATAGACTTTTTCATATCCAATTTAGTGAGAAGGGATATCAAATTGGATTCTTAGTAATTGGTATAATATTTGGCATAATTGGTTTATTATCGGTATTGCACATTATCCGGTTTAGATAGACATAAGCAGACTGGGTCTGCCCCGACAGTACACAAAAATGGTGGAGGCGGTTTTAGAATTTATCTTTAACCGCTTTTTCTTTTTTGGGGTGGTGGGTGGGATAAGAATAGACAGCCGTTTACCTTCGGTGTTTGGTTCTGTCCCCGAAAAAGCCGGGATCTTCGACTGGCGTGATAAATGCTGCTGATGTCATAATATGAATTATTGGGCGTACGCTGTTCCCTGGCTGGTTAAAATTGATCAGTACATGCCCAATAATTCAGTTCATATTATAAAAGAAGATGCATTTATCATGACAGACAGGGCCGTTGATTTTTTGCATGAAGTGCTTGATATGTTTTCCTTTCCGATTCAGGCGGTTCAAACCGATTGGGGTACTGAATTTTTCAATGACCATTTCCAGAAAGAATTGATGAAGCATTTTATCAAGTTTAGGCCAATTAAACCAAGAAGCCCACACTTGAATGGCAACAATTGATAAGAAAAATACCGATCTCTTTAAAGCCGTGAAAGAGTGGCAGGAGTTTTACAATAAAAAGTGGCCACACTCTTCTTTAAATGGAAAAACGCCTAGAGAAAAGTATCTCGAACTTAAGCCTTGTATTCCAATTCAGCCTGAAGTGACAACAAAATATTGGGAAGCGAACGAGATCATAAGACCCCGTTCTTCAAAATATTTTTAGATTCCTGGAAAAGCAAAAAATAGGAAGCTAATTTGTCTCATATGTGTCGAAAGTACACATATAACTTTCTTGAAAAACTTATACCTCAGTAATTTTGGATGAAATAGCCCTGTATTTCTATTCCCAAACTATTGACAAAAAATTAAGTCCACATTAAGGACTTTAATCCTTGTCGGGAAGTGGCGCAGCCTGGTAGCGCACCTGCCTTGGGAGCAGGGGGCCGCTGGTTCAAATCCAGTCTTCCCGACCATTGAGGTTAAAAAGGGGAGGTACTAAGGTACCTCCCCTTTTTAAATAAGCCTAGCCTATACTAACTCCGCCTTGTTCTTCTTCGCCCTCAACCCATTCGATCTCCAATTCAAGTGTTCTTTTGACCCTCGCCTTGGTCTCTTCTTCCACTTTAACCTCAAGAGTCAAATTCTTTGGAAAACTCAAGACGATCTCATTCGTTCCCTGCTTTAAAATCAAACTTCCTTGTTCGATTTTATCTGCTACCTGTCTTAAAAAAACGGCCACTTCCTGGGCTGTTTTTCTCTCTTCACTTTTAAATAGCACTTGTTCTCTGCCCATAGTCCCCTCCTTTATTTTTTGATACAGAACACAAACCTATCTTCAGCTAACTTTAGATAGCTACAAATTCTACCTGTGGATGATCATCAATCCAGCAAATCTTAGCCAAAGAGGGTTGACCATCCCGAGGGTGAAACAATGAACCCGGGTTCAAGAGATATGCACCGGTTTTTGCCTGGCCCCAGAAACGACGATGAGTATGCCCAAAAAGAATCAAATTATACTCAGGGCCGAAGGCCTGTGCTACACTTTCCCCCACATTTACTCCCCGGCCAAAACCATGGGCAATACCTATCTTTTTACCGGCCAATTCCAGGCTTAAACTAGGAGGCATATCTGTTAATTGAAAATCACAATTTCCCCGCACAGCATAAAATCTGGGATGGGCATTCAAAAAAGCCCAAGTATCCTGACCCACAATATCTCCGCAATGTATAAGCACATCTGCCTGTTCAAGATGCGCCCTAAAAATCCAGACCAATTCATCATTAGGGGATTGAAGATGTGTATCTGAAATTACCGCGATGATCATCTTAATTCTATCTAGTTAAAGGATTCAACAAGCAACCAGTTAACCAAAACTCAAATCGCCTTAATCCTCTATTTGTGTAAGACCAACTTTACTTAGCCTGTACCTGAACTGGCGCAGGTTAAGCCCCAAAAGGCCAGCTGCTTTACTTTTATGATTATTTGTCCGCTCAAGGGCCTGTTCTAAAATCTCTTTTTCCTGCTCCAAAAGGTAGTCATCCAGACTAATCTTCCCTTGTAATACTTCTTCTATTCCAGAGGATCTATCACTCACCTGGGGCTGTTCATAAATCACTAAGGAGTTAGGAGTAATTTTATCTCCTGTCTCCAGGGCCACTGCCCGCTCAACAATATTTTCCAACTCCCGGACATTACCCGGATAAGTGTATTTCAAAAGTTTTTCCTCGGCCTCTGGAGTAAATTCGTGCACATTCTTTTTTTGTTCAGCACAGGCTCTTTGTAAAAAATACCTGGCCAGCAGCAAAATGTCTTCTCCCCGTTCACGCAAAGGAGGGAGGTTAACAATGACTCCGCTTAAACGATAATAAAGGTCCTCCCGAAAATTTCCCTGAGCTACTTCCTGCTCCACCAATTTATTCGTGGCCGCGATAAAACGCACATCAACGTGCCTTTCCTCTACAGCGCCCAAGGGGATAAAACACCGTTCCTGAATGCAACGCAGAAGTTTGACCTGTGTCGAGGGCTTAAGTTCCGCCACTTCGTCTAGAAATACCGTACCCCCTTCAGCAGCCTCTAAAAGGCCTTTTTTAGGTCGATCTGCACCGGTAAACGCCCCTTTGGAATAACCAAAGAGTTCACTTTCTATTAGATTGTCAGGCAGTCCACCACAATTTATGGCCAGAAAAGGTTTGTCTTTGCGCCCACTTTCATTGTGAATAGCCCGGGCGATGAGTTCTTTTCCCGTGCCTGACTCTCCTGTGATAAGCACATTTATTTCAGTCGGGGCGATTTTTTTTACCAAATCAAAGACTTCTTGCATCTTCTTACTTTGGCCAATAATTTGACCATAGTAGCCTTTAATCTGGCCTTTGAGGAAAATATTTTCCTCTCTCAAACGGCTGGCTTCCAGGATTCGTTCCACAATCAGCAAGAACTCATCCAGGTCAAAGGGTTTGCTAATATAATCAGCCGCGCCCAGTTTCATGGCTTCAACAGCACTTTGAGTTTCAGCAAAGGCTGTAATCATGACCACCGGCAAATCCGGGTGGTAATTTTTAAGTTCTTTAAGCAAATCCAAACCGCTTTCCTGGCCCAACTTTAGATCCAGCAAAACCAGATCCGGGACATGGGTCTTTAAGAGCTCCCAAGCCTGAGCCGAATTTTCCCCTTTCCAGACCCTGTGCCCTTTTTTAACCAGAGCTATTTCTAATACTTCACGCAGACTCAGATCGTCATCAACAATAAGAATATTTGCCATATTTTTTAATGTGGAGGTTTAAGGTATTCGCAATCTATTGTGTTTATTATAAGTTTAGTTGCTTACTGCTTAAATGTTTTATTGGTTTACTAGCTAACTACTCAACTACTCAACCACTCGACTACTCGACTACTTAAAAAATACAGGCTATAAATTAAATCCTGTTGAAAACCAAACGGCCGCGCAGAAAATGAGCCATGACCTGGCCTCTTAATTTCTGTCCCAAAGCTGGAGTATTTTTACCTTTGGAGAACATGGTCTCCGGGCCTACCTCCCACTCTGCCTCCGGAGCAAAGAGGAAAAAGTCTGCTACATCTCCTTCCTGAAAAGCATTCGCCTTAAAATCAAAAATTTCAGCTGGCGCCTGCACAAAAAGCCGGATTAAATCATCATTACTTAGTACCCCATCCAGTACCAGACCAAAGCAAAGACTCAATGCCGTGTCCAGACCGGAAATACCATTTGGTGCTTCAGCAAAAGGAACATCCTTTTCAAATTGGGCATGAGGGGCATGGTCCGTGGCCAACACGTCTATTACTTTCTCACGCACAGCCTGTTGCAAGGCCAGGACATCATCTTTTGTTCGCAAAGGAGGATTGACTTTGGCCAAGGTATTATAACCCTGGACTAGGTTTTCATCCCAGACAAGGTAATGCGGGCAGGTCTCCGCCGTGATGGGAATAGATTTTTGTTTGGCCCAGGCAATCAATTCTACAGACTGACGACAGCTAATATGAGCTAGATGAATAGGTAAATCAAGATACGCTGCCATGAGGATATCCCTGGCTACCTGCATGGTTTCTGCCACTGAAGGGATACCTTTTAATCCCAAATACGCGGATACCTCTCCCTCATTCATTAGGCCTTCGTGGCTCAAATAACTGTCTTCACAATGATCGATGACTTTTAACCCCAAGTCAGAACTATATTCCACAGCACGGCGAAAAAGTTCGTTATTTTCTACAGGCAAACCATCATTTGAAAAGGCTTTGCAACCAGCTTCGGCCAGTTCAGCCATGGGCGATAGTTCTTTACCGGCCAGTCCTTTGGTCAATGCCCCGATGGGATGTAGAAATGGGCCATGAGGATGAAAATTCCTGGCCTGTTCGAGCATAAACTCTGTCACTGATGCTGAGTCATTAACAGGATTGGTATTTGCCATGGCCATAACCTGACCAAAACCTCCGGCTATGGCTGCTTTTAGGCCAGAATTAATATCCTCTTTATATTCAAATCCCGGCTCACGCAGGTGTACGTGCACGTCTATAAGACTGGGCCAAAGCAAGAACCCTTGACCATCGAATTCTTCTTCTGCCTGAACTCTCTCTGTCCCTCCGGGCACAAACTCCTTGATCTTGCCTTGATGGACTATAAGATCCCCTTTTTTATCGTTTAGAACCACATTTTTAACCACTAAATCTGCCTGCATTTAAGCCCCCGAATTAAGTTTGTTGCGTTAGCTCTTCACTTTAACTACTTTAGAGCCTGTGGCCGAACCTTCCTATCACCTTAATTTCCATGGTTTATTCTAGTCTTTGTACCAGCATAAAAGAAACCAAGACTTTCAATCAGCGCTTAAAACAGGGTTTGGCCACATGTTCTTTAATGATGTAGTTGGCTCCCGGGACGAGCCAGGAAAAGATAGAGAACGGCCATACGAACTGCCACGCCGGCTTCCACCTGGTCCAGGATCAAACTCCGATCCCCATCCGCCAATTCCGAGGAAATCTCAACGCCTCGGTTCATGGGGCCTGGATGCATAATCTTAACATCATCCTTGGCCAGAGCAAGGTGTTTGCGGGCTAACCCATAGCGCTGGGCATACTCTCTTAAATCTGGCAACAGCCCTGCTTCCTGACGCTCCAATTGAAGCCTTAGACAAATAATGGCGTCTACTCCTTCACAGGCCCGTTCAAGATCTGTAAATACTGTCACCGGCCAGTTTTTTACATCAAAAGGAAGTAAGGTCCTAGGGGCGCAGAGCCTCACCCTCGCACCCAGCTTGGTCAAGAGGATGATATCAGATCTTGCCACCCGGCTATGAGCAATGTCTCCGAGGATAAGAATCTCCCTGTTCTCAAAACTTTCCCAGACTTGACTCAGAGTAAAGCCATCCAAGAGGGCCTGAGTTGGATGGGCATGCCAACCATCGCCGGCATTGATCACTGTACAGTACAAATTTTTAGCCAGAAACTCAGCCGCTCCGCTGAAACTATGCCGGACGACTATGGCATCCGGACGCATGGCTTGCAAAGTTAGGGCAGTGTCTTTAAGACTCTCTCCTTTAAGGAGGCTACTGCCCGACTTGCT
Organism: Desulfovulcanus sp.; assembly: GCF_982781345.1. NCBI lineage: Bacteria > Pseudomonadati > Thermodesulfobacteriota > Desulfovibrionia > Desulfovibrionales > Desulfonauticaceae > Desulfovulcanus > Desulfovulcanus sp. The sequence goes on along the minus strand of NZ_CEYAEZ010000009.1, from coordinate 49,548 downwards.
CAAGGAAAAACTATCTGCCGAAAGGCGTTTAGCGGCCATATCAAAGGAGGTCTTGGTCCTGGTGGAGGGTTCGGCAAAAAAAAGAACTACACTCTTACCTTTTAAAGTAGGTACTTTCTTTACCGGCCTGCGGTTAATTTCCAAAAAGTGGCGGGCCGTCTCAAAAACATGCCGGATTTCCTCGGCTGATAACTGAGAAACATCCAAAAGGTCCTTGTGCGACCAATGCATAATTTTACCTCGTAATTCGTGATTTGTTCAAATGGTGCTTACTCGGCACATAAGAGTCTGTGGCCAAACCATATTTTGACCACCAGATTGAAAATCCTGGTTTCTTGAAAGCATTACAAAGGGTTGGGTAAACCATCTTGACGAAGCTTGCGGATAAGCAGAGCATCGGGGTGACGAAGCTAAATAGCCGGAAGTATTTGTCATAACTATCGACAATAAAAGGAATATTCATTTATCCCAAATGCCCCATTATGCTCTGCCCGCAAGCAAGTCTTAGTTGGATCCAGGCATTTGCACCAGCATGAAAGAAATCAGGATTGAAAAAATTATGAAAAGTTTGCCTCTTAAGTAAGGTTCGGCCACAGACTCATAAATCTTTTGCCATATACATAAAAAGTTAAAAAAAGAAAAGTTTGATTAAGTGCACATAGTCAGTCATCAATATAACTCAAAAAATAAAACAGAAAAACACAATGAACTCAATAAATATTTATACCATAAGCCTTGGTTGCCCTAAAAACCTTGTGGACACGGAAAATATGCTTGGTCCACTAAAAAATGTTTGTCGCAACGTTGATGATCCAAGAAAGGCCCAGGTCATCCTCATTAATACCTGCGCCTTTATTCAGCCGGCCATAGAGGAGTCCCTACAAAATATCCTGGAACTGGTCGAAATAGTTAAGGAAAGTAGCCAAAACCCTCTATTGGTAGTTACTGGCTGCCTGGTCTCCCGTTTTGGTCAGGAATTAAAAAAAGAAATCCCTGAAGTGGATATTTTCCTGCCCATCAAGGACCAATCCAAGTGGCTAGAAGTTCTGACCAGACATTTTAGTAATAAGTTAGCTTCCAACAACCAACACTCAATACTCAAAAACCAAAACTCAAAACTGTTTCCCCGGCTGCTGACTACCCCTAAAAGCTTTGCTTATTTGAAAATTAGTGAAGGGTGCAACAATAAATGTTCTTTTTGCTCCATCCCTTCCATAAGGGGCCGCCTCAAATCCAAACCGCTGGATCAACTCATACAAGAAGCTGAATTTCTTTTAGACCAGGGAGTCAAAGAAATTATTCTTGTTGCCCAAGACAGTACTGCCTATGGACGAGACCTGGGCTACAAATATGGTCTTATGACCCTTTTAGACAAGCTCTTGTCCTTGTCCAGATTGAAGTGGCTTAGAATTATGTACCTCTACCCGGCCGGACTAAGCCAAAGCTTACTCAAATTTTTAGCTGGTTGCGGGAAGCCCTTTGTGCCTTATTTCGATCTGCCTCTGCAGCATGCCCATCCCCAAATCTTGAAGTCCATGGGGCGACCATTTGCTCAGAATCCTCAAAAAATCATTGACCGCATTCGTAATTATTTTCCTGAGGCCGCCCTCCGCACCACTTTGATCGTTGGCTATCCTGGCGAGACAGATGCCCATTTTCAGACCCTCTACGATTTTGTAGAACGTAACCGATTCCATCATCTCGGGGTGTTCCCTTATTATCCAGAACAAGGCACAAAGGCGGCAACACTTCCCCAGCAAGTTCCAAATGTGGAAAAAAGAACACGCCAGGACCTTATAATGAGGCTGCAACAAAAAATTAGCACCCGGATACTGGCTGAATATGAAGGAGAAAACATGGATGTACTGGTGGATAAAGCACACCCTGAATGGCCGGGTCTATTTGTCGGAAGGGTCTGGTTCCAGGCACCGGAAATCGACGGGGTGACGTATATCAGTGGCCCTGACATCCATAGCGGATCAATGGTTTATGCCACGATCCACGAAGCCAAAACTTACGATCTTGTAGCGCTTTATTGATAAATTTATTTATTTAAAACAACGAGCTAAGGATTAAAGACTAAAAAATTTCCCTTCACTCTGGTGTCCCATCCTTCTAGCTTTCGCCACACTCAGGCTCAACACTGCTATTCTCTTTACTTTTTAACTATCAAACCCTCATAAACTTATTGCCATCTATAGTCGTATCTGTTAGAAAAACTCAAATTATTGTGTGTTAGGGGGTTTTTATGGAAAACACAAACAACTTGGTGGAAACAAAACCTGATCTCGACATGGAGGTGAACTTTGAAGCTGAACTAGAAAAGTATTTAAACTCTGACTTTGATGAAGTCCAAGATGGCTCCATCATTTCTGGTGAAGTTGTCAAGATCACAAAAAACTATGTCCTGGTCGATGTCAGCTTCAAATCCGAAGGTCAGATTCCCATTGAAGAATTTCTAGACAGCGATGGCAATCTCACTGTGCAAGAAGGCGAGAAAGTTGACGTCTTTGTCGTGTCCAAAGATGAAGCTGAGGGTGCCATCACTCTTTCTTATGAACGTGCCAGGCGTTTTAAACTCCTTGATGAGTTAGAACAGGTCATGGAAGAAAACGGTACTATCAAGGCACGTATTATAAAACGCATCAAAGGTGGTTATCATGTTGACTTAGGTGGGATCATTGCCTTTTTGCCGGGTTCTCATGTTGATTTAAGGCCTGTTCCAGATATGGACGCTTTGGTCGGCCAGGAATTTGATTTTCGTGTCCTCAAAATTAATCGCCGTCGGAGCAATATCATTGTCTCCCGCCGCGTCCTTCTTGAAGAAGAAAGGGAAAAGAAACGCGAAGAGCTTTTGAGCACCTTGGCTGAAGGACAGGTAGTGAAGGGGAAAGTAAAAAATATCACTGAGTATGGTGTATTCATCGATCTAGGCGGGGTTGACGGCTTATTACATATAACTGATATGTCCTGGAAAAGGATCAAGCACCCCAAGGAGATGGTCCAACTCGGAGATGAACTCGAATTAAAAGTTCTCAGTTTTGATCCAGAAGAGAAGAAGGTTTCTTTGGGTCTCAAACAGCTTGTTCCCGATCCATGGGCAAATATTACAGAGCGTTTTCCAGAAGGCACAAAGCTGACTGGTAAAGTTACTAACCTGGTCGACTACGGAGCCTTTGTGGAATTGGATTCCGGAGTTGAAGGCTTAGTACACATATCAGAGATGTCCTGGACCAGGAAGCTGCGGCATCCATCACAGATGGTCAAGGTCGGTGATGAAGTTGAGGTAGTCATTTTGGGTGTGGATGCTGAGCGCAAACGCATCTCTTTAGGCATGAAGCAGGTCAATCCCAATCCCTGGGATATAGTCGCTGAAAAATATCCTGAAGGAACTATCTTAGAGGCTCCCATCAAAAACATCACTGAGTTCGGACTGTTTATTGGTATTGAAGACGGCATCGATGGTCTCATTCATGTTTCGGACATTTCCTGGACCAAGAAAATCCGTCATCCCAATGAACTGTACAAGGTTGGCGACATTGTCCGGGCCAAAGTGCTTACAGTTGACAAAGAAAATGAGAAATTCACTTTGGGCATCAAACAGCTTACTGAGGATCCGTGGTTGGAAGTTCCTAACCGGTACCCTGTAGGTACAACAGTGGTTGGGAAAATCACCAATATTACTGACTTCGGCCTGTTTGTAGAGGTGGAGGAAGGCATTGAAGGACTGGTTCATGTCTCAGAAATGAGCCGCAAAAAGATCAAGAATCCCAAAGAAGTCTTCCAGGAAGGCCAGGATATCCAAGCCAAAGTCATCCATGTCAGTGCGGACGAAAGAAGACTTGGACTGTCTATCAAGCAATTCCAGGAGGAAGAAGAGAAAAAACGGGCTCAGGATTTTAAAAACAAGTCCGGTTCTGCTGCCGGAAGTAACCTGGGCGAACTTATCCGCCAGAAATTAGAACAAGAGGATGGAGAATAAACTTAAATTCAGCCAAAAGCATCCTTTGCTCTTTGGCTTCGCTTTAATTCTAACGGCTATGGTCCTGATCATCGGGGCCATGGCCGTTTTTAATTTCTTCTTTTTTAAGGCCCACAGAAATTCATTTTTCGGAACCAAGGTCGGTGTGGTCCATATAAATGGTCTAATAACTGATTCCCTGCGTATTACCAATTGGATTGACGAACTGGCCAAGGATAATGCCATAAAAGGGGTCATTGTGCGAATTAATTCACCCGGCGGAGTTGTTGGTCCTTCCCAAGAAATCTATGCTGCTCTTCAAGCCCTGGCCCGGAAAAAAAAGATCGTGGCTTCAATGGGCTCTGTGGCTGCCTCCGGGGGCTATTATATTGCCTGTGCCGCACATAAAATTGTGGCCAACCCCGGCACTTTGACTGCCAGCATCGGCGTCAAGGCAAAACTCACCAACATGCAGGGACTCATGCAAAAATTGGGAATTGCCGAGCAGACCGTTACCAGTGGAAAATTAAAAAATGCCGGGACCATATTTCGGCCTTTAACCCCGGAAGAAAAAAAGTACTTTCAATCTCTGGTTAATGATATGCATGACCAGTTTGTCCAGGATGTGGCCAGAGGACGGCACATGGACATAGAAAAGGTACGGGCCCTGGCTGATGGTCGGGCCATGACCGGTCGGCAGGCCAAAGAAGCTGGTCTGGTGGATGAGTTGGGTGGATTTAACAAGTCTCTGGATGTCTTACGTTTGTTAACTGGAATTAAAGGGGAAATTTCCCTGGTGCAGGGTCCACCTGAAAAGTCGTCACTGTTAGAAAAATTTTTAGGTAAGCTTACTTTCAAAGAGCAAATTCTGGGGCCTCGGTGGGTATTTACCTATGAATAAGACTCAAGAAGTCATCGATAAAGTAAGTCAGGGTTTAAGAATTTCTTTAAGTGAAGCCCTGGAACTGGTTAAGAGAGCTTCCATTCATGATCTGGGCAGCCTGGCCTATCAGGTGCGTAGCAAATTATACGGACAGCAGGCCTTTTATATATACAATCAACATATTAATTACACCAATATCTGTCAAAATGCTTGCAGATTCTGTGCATACAGCAAGAGCCCTGACCAAGACGGCGCATATACCTACTCAATAGAGCAAATAAAAGACGAAGTTCGTAGCCGGATAAAAGAACCCATTACCGAAATCCATATTGTAGGAGGACTAAACCCAGATCTACCCTACTCTTATTATTTACAGTTACTAAAAAGTATAAAAGAGATCCGCCCTGATGTAAAAATAAAGGCCTTTACCGCTGTTGAGATCGCTTTTTTGGCCCAAAAATACGGGATTTCTCCTCGCAGGGTACTGCATGAATTGCACGAGGCTGGTTTGGATGCCTTGCCAGGTGGCGGTGCCGAGGTGTTTGATCCGAAACTCAGACAAAAACTCTGCCCGGAAAAGATTTCTGGCAAGGCCTGGCTGGATATCCATAGAGAGGCGCATAAACAAGGCATTCCTACCAATTGCACCATGCTCTTTGGGCACATTGAAACTTGGGAAGATCGCTTGAATCATCTCCAGTTCTTACGTGACCTTCAGGATGAAAGCGGTGGCTTTTTGTGCTTTATTCCTCTGCCGTATCAACCTGCAAATAATAATTTAAAAGCTGATGGCCCCGATGGTCTCGACTTTTTGCGCATGATTGCCATCTCCAGGATCTTCCTTGACAATATTCCCCATATCAAGGCCTACTGGGTTTTTGCCGGCATCAAGGCTGCACAGCTTGCCTTGTGGTACGGTGCTGATGACTTTGACGGAACAATCGTCGAGGAGAAGATTGGCCACGCTGCTGGTGCTGACACCCCCAGGGGGTTAACCGTCAAAGCCCTTTGCAAGCTTATTCAAAAAGCAGAATTTACACCTGTTGAAAGGGATACTTTTTTTAACGTGTCAGCCCGTAAACAAAAATGTAAGTCTTTCAACAATCCAAGTTCAGCAAGAACTGGAAGGTCCTAAAAAATGGACCAGACAATAAAAGATCTTCATAAAACCAGCCAAAAAAATTGTCTTAACTGCCAAAATTAAAATTACTGAAATTGGAGCATGAATAATTGACTTTTATAAACTTTTGGCATTAAGTATGTGAAATTTTCAACATACCTAAACGAGGAGGGTCAAAAATGGATGTTATCCTTGAACTGATCAAAAATATGTCTCACAGCACAACCGAGGGAATATTCGGCGTAACAGCTATTTTCATTTATTTTATAGTTATTGTTGCTGTTGCAATTTACCGCATCAAAGAAGGACAAAAAGAAGGTCATCATTAAAATAGAGCAAGGCTAAGGGCCTTTGGGTGATAGTAGATAGACAAAACATTGTCCAGTTACCAACTAACCCATAAATCTAATCTCTTAATGCAGCCCTTAGCCTTATGCTTCTTCATCCTCTTCATTAGACTCAGCCAAATCACAAATCAAGTGACTAAATTTTGGGGGTTGCCCCTTACAAACGATTCAATGTTTTCTATCAACTGATCAGCCAGGTTGCTCATGGCCTCCTCACTTGCCCAGGCAATATGCGGCGTGAGGATAAAGTTAGGCTGATTCAGTTTGAGTAGTACATGGTCTTCCCGGGGCGGTTCTATACTTAAGACATCAAAACCGGCCCCAGCGATGAGACCTTCCTGTAAGGCCAGGGCCAGGGCATTTTCATCGACTACCCCGCCGCGAGCAGTGTTGATCAATAGACTTGAGGATTTCATTAATTTGAGTTCGGGCAGGGAGATGAGATTTCTTGTATCGGGGGTGAGGGGGCAATGAAGGGTTACAATATCGCTTTCACTCAAAACTGTTTCAAATGGCGTCCTGCCAGAACGAATAGTCTGCGCATTTTTGTGCTCAGCTAAAAGCACCTGCATACCAAAGGCCTTAGCCAGGCGTGCAACGGCCTGCCCCAGTGCTCCATAGCCGATTATCCCCAAGGTACTGCCGTGAATATCATGAATAGGATGAGTAAACAAACAAAACTGTTCAGAATTCGACCATAACCCTGCGTGGATATCCTCCTGATAAGCGAGCAAGTTACGCCGTAAAGCCAAAATAAGCATAAAAACGTGTTCCGAGACTGCATTACAGGCATAATCGCGGATATTAGCCACAACAATTCCCCGGGCTCGGCAAAAATCTATGTCTATATGGTCTGTGCCTGTCGCTGCAACAGCGATCATTTTCAAGCTGGGCAACTTCTCTAGGGTGGCCCTGCGTAGGGGAACCTTGTTGGTGATCGCAATGTCTGCCTCTTTAAGCCTAGTTACAACTTCGTCTTCTCTGGTCCGCTCAAATTCTTCCCAGTGATGAGGGAAACCAGGTCTTTTGATATCTATTTTCAGGGTAGAGCGATCCAAAAATACTATTTTATACTGCAAAACAATCTACCTCCGTGGTTGATGTATATTTTTCTTGAAGTGACCAACCATTATCCATCCTTTTTCCAAAAAAAGAACAAAAATGTCAAACCACCAGGCACACAAATAACACTTTTGTGACATTACTCCATAACAAGTTACCACCATTTTTTTTACCTCTTGTCAAAATATTATCCAACCTTAAAGCATTACTAGTACAACGGCATACTATTTGCTAAGGCATTTTAAATCCTCTGAATAACAATTTTTTCTAAGGTTCAAACGACAGAAAAAATTCAAGTCATAATATTTTGATGACACTGAAGGTTTGTTGAAGATTGACAATTTGATAAGGGATACCTTATCTATTTAATCTTTATTGCATTTTTTCATTGGGCGCCAGAATATTAACCAATCCTTTTCGATATTAAACATTTAATCGAATACTTGAATATATAGGAGGGACAAATTGAGTTTAAAGGGAAAAATGATTGCTTTATGTTTACTGGCAAGTTTCATTCCTTTGTGTATTATTGGTTATTATAGCGTGAATCTTGCAACAGACATACTCCAAAAAAGGACTTATTCTCAGCTTGAATCGCTTAGAGATCTAAAAAAGTACTCATTGCAAAAGATCATTAACCGCTGGATGATAGATCTTGAAAAAATTTCTTCAGAGAAGGATACCCTAAAAGCCTATTCCCAGTTTATGCGCTACCTCAAATCCGAGGATGTCGAGCCTGGTCAACCAATGAACGTCCAAAATTCTTACTACCAAAAACTACATGAAATGTACGGATCTACCCTGGCATATTATGTAAAAATCCTGGGCTATGAAGACGTTCTGTTGATTGAGCCTAATGGCAGGATTATATTTACTGTTGCCAAAAAACCGGACATTGGCCAGGACCTGGCATTCGGAGAACTCCGAGATTCACATCTGGCAAAGTCATGGCGAGCTGCTGCTCAAGAAGGGAAAATAGTCTTTACCGATGTCAAACCCTACCCCCCTTATAACAATCAGCCCTCAGCCTTCCTGATCTCTCCTCTTAAGGGAGACCAAGAAAATACCGGATATGTTGCCCTAAAAATCTCCTTTAAGGAGATCAAATCCCTAATGAACCTGCGCCCCAGCCTTGGAAATACAGGCGAGACCATACTTGTTGGACAAGACTACCTGATGCGCTCGGATTCGTACCTTGACCCGGAAAATCACTCCCTAGAGGCATCTTTCCTTAATCCAGATAAAGGACGGGTGCAATGCGAAGCTATCACCCTTGCCCTGGCTGGTAAATCAGGGCTAATGACCGATGTTGACTACAGAGGAGAAGTCGCCCTCTCAGCTTATGCGCCGATCACAATAAAGAATGTGGTCTGGGGACTTATCGTCAAAAAAGATCGAGATGAGGCATTTGCCGAGGTCAGAACACTAAAACAGGCTTCATTTATCGTTGGAGGCGCTACCATTACGTTGGTAACACTTATTATGCTCTATTTCTTGCGAAGAGAATTAATAAAACCAATCAGCTCCCTGAAACAATTAGCACAAAAGGTGGCTGATGGCGACCTTGAAGTCAAGGTCGAGGGCAAATTCAAAGCAGAACTAAAAGAACTGTTTGAGGCCAATTTACAGATGGTCCAACATCTTAAAGAAAAGATAAACCAGGCTAACATGAGCAGACTTGAAGCTCAAAAACAGACCGAAAAGGCCCAAAAAGCCCTGAGTGAAGCAAACGAGGCCCGCAAAGAAGCCGAGGAGGCCACACAACAAGGAATGCTCCAGGCAGCCCAAAAACTTGAAGGTATTGTCGAGGAAATAACCACCGAGTCAGATCTAATCTCCGCTAAAGTCGCTGAAGTTAGTAAGGGGGTTCGTGTTCAACAGTCACAGATTCAAGAAATGACAACCGCTATGGAACAGATAAATACGACCGTAATTGACGTCGCTAAAAACGCTTCTGAAGCTGCTAATAGCGCAAGAGATACCAAGGACAAAGCTGCCAATGGATTCAAAATTGTTGAAAAAGCCATAGCTGCCATCGATGAAGTTAATGATATGTCCTCGAATCTCAAGGATAATTTACACCAACTTGGTGTTCAGGTGGAGGCCATCAATCAAGTTATGGATGTTATAAACGACATAGCGGATCAAACCAATCTTCTTGCCCTAAATGCTGCTATTGAAGCTGCCAGGGCCGGCGACGCTGGCCGAGGATTCGCAGTTGTGGCCGATGAGGTAAGAAAACTCGCTGAGAGGACCATGGGAGCTACACACGAGGTTGGGGAAACAATCAGTAAAATTATCAATTCCACTCAGCAAAATATCGACCATATGGATGGAACAGTGACCCTTGTGGCCAAAGCAACAGAGTTAGCCAATAAATCGGGCGAAACCTTGAGAGAAATTGTGGATTTATCAGAACACACATCCATACAAATACAAAATATCGCCACGGCAACCGAGGAGCAATCTCAGGCCACTGAGGAAATAAGCAGAACACTGGAAGGTATAAATGACATTGCCAACACCACTTCAGAAGAGATGATGCACTCTGCCCAGGCAATTCAAGGCTTAGCCGAAGAAGTCAAAGAACTAAAAGGTCTTGTCCAAGAACTAAAAGGAACAAATTAGTCCCCGGTACGGAAGGAGACATGGGGTTTGAATATCGGGACTAGCACCTTTCAAGCTATTTTGAGTAACTAACAAGAATTATAAAATAAATGGCTTGAAGTATAGAAGGGGGGTGACTGCTTGTCACCCCCTTTTTTTACATAATGTTAAATATGTTTTATAAGTAAAAAAGACCCACACAAAAAAAGTGAGAACTTATTTTTATGTTTTTTTTAAAATTACTATTTTTGCTTTGGTTGATTAATTTTGCCCCACCATTTCTGGCCTTCTTTTTGGAAGACAGATGGGATACTCCTGTGGACATGGGTAAAGTCTTACGGGATAAAAAACCCCTTTTTGGTGAACACAAAACAATTCGTGGGATAATAGCCGCTGTCGGAGCCGGGGGAGGAATCGCCCTTCTCTTTGGCTTCCCTCTCTGGGTTGGGCTAACAGCGGGAATTTTAAGTATGGCAGGAGATTTGACCTCCAGCTTCATCAAACGCAGGTTTTCTCTCACCTCTGGCTATAATGTTCCTGGCCTGGACCAGCTTTTTGAGGGGCTTTTCCCACTTCTTTTTCTAAAACATTACTTTTTGTTCTCCTGGCCGACATTTTTCGCAATTCTGATAGCCTTCTGTATCGGCGCATATGTGGGCTCCATATTTTACAAGTCGTTTCTTCAAAAAGAGCCATTTAGCGGCTATCCCAGGCCTGTTAAGCCTCGGATAGTTTTCAAAGAGTTGATCTCGTGTAGAGTCAAATCAAAAATTTTAAGCCAGTTCCTCAATTTTGAAGATGCTCTTTTCTATCACCTGCTTATCCAAACCTTTTTCAAAACACTTGGTTTATATAAAAAAGGAATGACCAACGCCCTTAACTTTAAGCTAAGGGAAATCTCTATTAGCCACCCTAAACTACCTCACAGCTTTGAGGAATACACGATTCTCTTTATGAGCGACCTGCATCTCGACTGTCTAAACGGTTTGACAGAACGCTTACAAACTGTGCTTGAACAAACCTCGGTTGATCTCTGCATACTGGGTGGCGATTACAGGATGGCCACCCACGGTACATATCTGGAGGCCATGAATAAGTTAAAGCGAGTCATATCCAGCATAAAAACCAATGACGGGATAATAGCCGTGCTTGGAAACCATGATTGTCTTGAAATGGTCGAGTTCCTGGAAGAGATAGGGGTCAAGGTTCTGCTTAATGATGCCCTCCCAATTGAACATAAAGGACAAACAATCTGGATAGTTGGAGTTGACGATCCTCACTACTACCAATGCCACGATCTAGACCAGGCTTTTGAAAAGGTCCCTCAGGATGCGTTTTCTATTTTCGTGGCCCACACTCCAAAAATATACAAAGAAGCAGCGAAACACGGAGCAGATATCTACCTTACCGGCCATACTCATGCAGGACAGATACAGATACCGCCCATAGGTCCTGTTTTTACCCACTGCCCTGCACCTAGAAAATACTGCCAAGGTCTTTGGAATTACAGACAGATGGTTGGGTTTACTACTTCCGGAGTAGGAGTATCCGGAGTGCCGGTACGGTTCAATTGCTCTGGTGAAGTCGTTAAAATCCGGTTAAAACGAAAACCAGGCAACTGTCTGCCCAGCCGGGAAGAAGAGGGAAGCCATAGCGCTGATGAAACAGACCGTGTCCCTATTATAGATTGAATGGAAGCGCGTATTGTAAACTTGTAAAGACTATAAATTCAAATTAAGCAGAGCATTATTTGTCCGCCCCGTTTTCCCCTTTTGAGGAAGGCAAAGGAGGTCGTTACCAAGGTATTTTTGGTATTTTTTTCTTTTAAATATAAATATATATTTAAATATATAAGGGAAGCGGGGCGGACAAATAATGCTCTGCTTATACTTTGCATCTTTAAAATTATAAACTGCACCACAGAATCCTAAACGTTTCTCCCTGTGGCAAGACGCGTAAACCTACGCTTCACTCACCTCCTTCTTTGTATAGACCAATACTTTTCTAATTATTCAACTTTGCCACCAACCGGGCTTTGATTGATCTTACTTCTTCAACTACCATGCCACCGACATCAAAAGGTGAAACCCCTTCCAAATCAGCCTTTTTGACCTCTTCACTTAGATGAACAAAACCCAACAACTCCAAATCAACCAAATTTTCCCTAATAAATTGAACATCAGCCTCATCAACTACTTTACTACCCACCGCAAAAACCCTTTTGATCCCAAGGTCCTCAGCCAAGGTTTTGATCTGCATAGCGGTTTGGATACTTCTCCGACCTGGCTCCACAACCACCAACAAGGCATCAACCGACTCAGCAGTACCTCGACCCAGATGCTCGATACCGGCTTCCATATCCATGATCACCACATCTTCTCTTTCAATCAAAAGGTGTTTCATCAAGCTTTTGAGCAAAGCATGTTCCGGACAAAAACAACCGCTTCCACCCTGTTCAACAGTCCCCATAAGCAATAACTTAACTCCCTGATGTTCCACACAATATTTCTCAGGCAAGTCATCCACTTTAGGATTCAAAATAAAATACGAGCCGTACCCGCCACTTGCCCCGGTGCGTTCTTCAGCCAACTTTTTCATCTTTGAAAAGGGGATTATTTTTTTATATTGTGACTCGGGTATGCCTAGAGCTGATGCAAGGTTAGCATCCGGGTCAGCATCTACGGCCAAAACACGATAGCCCTCTGTAGAAAAAAGGCGAGCTAGTATTCCGGCAACTGTAGTTTTCCCCACGCCACCTTTGCCTGTAACCGCTATTTTCATAATTAACCGTTCTGTTATTCTTGTTTTTTGGGATAAGGGCTCCGAAGAGCCCTTAATTTATTGATTGACGTTAAATACCCAAACCCTCACGTCTTTGCTTAATTACAGCAATCAATTTTTCGGCAGCCTTTTTCGGATCAGTTTCTACGATAAAGTAACCTCCAAGCAAATCTTTTGCCTTTTCTGTTAAAAATTCAGCAACTACAGAAGACCCCAGAACTTGGGGTACGACTCCGATATGGGTTGGTAATCCCAAAGCAACAGCCCATGTTCCAATCGCGACAGCCTTCTCTGCCATAGCCTCAGGTGCAGAGGCTACTAATGGCAACTTGTCCAAATCTACACCCAACTTGTCGGCAATGGCCACAGCTACTTTAACGGCTCTGGTATTATCAACACATGAACCCATGTGTAGTACTAAAGGCAAAGGCCCGTTAAGGCCGGCTGCCTCTCCAATAGCAGTGAGCACGGCTTTTAGGGAGTCTCCGGCATAGGCCTCTGTCGCTTCTTGGGTCATTAGACCATTCTTGGCAAAAGCACCAGCACCACAACCGGTGGCTAGTATCAATACGTTATTTTTGGCCAACTCTTTAGCAATAGTAATAAAACTATTGTCTTGAGTTATCTGGGGGTTGTTACATCCAGCAAACAACGCAATGCCCTGAATATTTCCATTAACTATATTATCAATTAAAAGTTTTAGGGGGTCATTAGCATCTAATTTGCTCAAAGCCGCTATGATAGCCTCTGCACTGAAGCCTGTAATAGCTGTTTGTTTATTAGAAGGAATGTTAATCTTATTGTTATCTCGTCTTTTAAAGGCATCAATTGCAAGCTCGACAATCTTTTTGGCACTGTCCAGGGCCGTATCCTCATGGAACTCTATATGGGTAGCGCCGGTAATCTTATTTTCATTTAAAGTAGTAATTACTTCTGTATGGAAACATTCGCTTATTTTACTAATAGAAGGCATAATACACTGCACATCCACGACCATGGCATCTACTGCGCCCGTAATAATGGCAAGCTCTTGAGACAGGTAGTTAGAGGCCAGAGGAATACCACGCCGCATCATTACTTCGTTACCTGTACAGCAAATACCGACAACGTTAATGCCATCTTTTGCGCCGGCTTTCTTGGCCTCTTCGTTCATTTTAAGGGCCACGTCACAGACGATTTCACTCAATAAAGGATTATGGCCGTGAACCGCTATATTGACAGCATTTTCCTTTAGCACCCCAAGGTTGGCTGCAGTAACTACAGGCTCAGGCGTGCCAAAAATAACATCGGATAGTTCTGTTGAGAGATACATGCCTGTATAGTCAACCAGCGCGCCCTTTAAACCTGCGAGCATAACATTTACTGGATCGGCATCACAGCCAACATGGGTGCGCCCCATAATTTCGGTGACAACGGCATCAATATTATGCGGCATAACCTGAAGTTTGCGCAATTTATCTACCCGTTCAGTCGTCATGGTTTCCTTGGCCCAGCTACAAGGTCTATTTCTCTCCTGGCGTGAGAAGTCCTCCAGGCTAGCCAAAGCTACTTCTTTTGCCACTTGCTTTATATCTTTACCTGCCGGTTCCAAATTTAATTTTTCCGCTATACTTCTTAACTTTTGCTCATCCTTGATCCTGTATGCAGGCGCATGTCCTTCTCCAACTGCCAATAAGGTTAATGCTACATGACGACCATGCTCGGAATGTGCGGCAGCACCTGCTGCAATCATGCGGATCAAGTTTCGGGCCACTATAGTATGAGCATCTGCTCCACAAATACCTCTTTGTGGTCCGCTGCCAAAGGGATCGATTCGGCAAGGGCCTTTCCAACAAATACGACAGCAAACTCCTAACTGACCAAAACCACATTGTGGTTTCATTGCCTCATAACGATCCCAAACCGTTTCTATACCTTCCTTATTAGCAATGGGAACCAATTGATCTACACAAGGATCAACAGCTCTTTTGTTACTCATGATTGTTCCTTCCTCCTCATATGTGTTTGTAGGCTTGCACAGCTTCCTTTGCTCTAGCCTCAAGGAGTTTTTTGCGATAACTTTCAATATCTACCAACATTATTGCCTTGGTAGGACACGCTTCAACACAGGCACAAGACAGCTCTTTGTTATCCTTCATTCTGCTGTAACAAAGATCACATTTTCTTGCTTTGCCTTTTTTAGTTCGACTGCTCTCATTTTCGTCTTCATCTGTAGTTACTGTAATCGCCCCGAAAGGACATACCATGACGCAAACCTTGCAACCAACACAACTCTTCTCATTTATTTTAACCATTCCCTCTTCCTGGTATATTGCCCCTGTAGGACAGGCGAGAGCACAAGGAGCATCTTCACATTGTCTACATTGAATAGGCATGATCAGGTTATTAGATTGAACAACTGAGTTTCTTGGCTGTAATCGTAACCTCTGAGCGACTGCAGTCAGTAAGTCAGAATCAGCATGAGCAACAGCACAAGCTAATTCACAACTTTTACAACCTAGACACTTTGTTGGATCAGCATAAATAAAGTAATTTTCTTTAATTCTTTCCAATGATATTCACCTCCTTTTTATTGTTCTACTTCCAAATTTTCAATGTACAATTCCCTTCCTGCGATGATTTCAACCGATCTACTTTCACATTTAGGACATTGAAATTTATAATTATATACACGGAAGACATTGGTGCAATCTAGACACTTTCCCTGCAGCGGAACTCGTTCAATAATTAATTCTGCTCCCTCAACAACAGTATCTTGCGCATAAACTTCAAAACATTTTGTCAAAGTTATATCTTCTACTGCTGTCATCTCGCCTACTTTTAGTTTTACTTTTAAGATCTTTTGAATCTGGTGCTCTTTTATTTTAACATTGATAATCTTAAATAAATTATCTACTATTGCCATCTCATGCATAATACATAACCTGTCCTTTTAATAAATGACTGGATAGATCCAAGATAATTTAAAAATTAACTGGGCAACATCTCCGAAATTTAAGTATTATCTTTCGGTGCACGAGATACAGGGATCAATACTATTAACAATAAGTGGGATATCAGAAACTTTATTCCCAGGCATCATTACATGTAGCGCTTCCCAATTTACATAAGTTGGTACACGCCACTTAAGACGCTCAGGAGTATCAGTTCCATTGGTGCGGAGATAATAGATCAATTCTCCTCGCGGAGCCTCTGACTTTGCGACAGCTTCACCGGCGGGAATCTCTGGCAAATAATCAATACAAATTGAGCCGTCAGGCAGTTCCTTTAGGCATTGTTCGATAATCTTGATAGCCTCGAAGATTTCACGCAATCTTACAATTACTCTTGCTCTAACATCACAACCATTTTCTACAGGAACATCAAACTTTAACCTATCATAAGCAGCATAAGGGCTTTTTTTCCGCACATCATAATCTATGCCGGACCCCCTTGCCACAGGGCCAACCACACCATATTGAATGGCAGCTTCTTTGGGTAGAACTCCTACTCCTTCAGTTCGAGCCCGAACAAACTTATTCTTCGTATATATACCGTATAGTTCATCTAATGATTTTTTAAGATTCTCTAACTGCTTCGTTATATATTTAATCTTTTCATCAGATAGGTCATATCGTACGCCACCAATACAATTGATAGCCAGGTTCATCCGATTGCCGTAGATAGTCTCCTTGATATCCTGAACTATCTCGCGTATCTCCATTGCATGCATAAACAGGGAATCAAAACCAATGATATGAGCTAGTATACCGGCGTTGAACAAATTGGACCCTATCCTTTTTATTTCATCAGCAATAACCCTTAGATATTCGCCTCGTTCCGGGACCTGAATTCCGGCAATCTTCTCCAGGGCCATGCAATAAGTACAGGGATGACTATTGGAGCATAGAGAGCAAACTCGCTCTGTTAAAGTTATATTCTGGTAAAAATTTCGTTTCATTGCCAATAATTCCATACCGCGATGCACATGACCAGCCGTTATATCCAGAGCAACTATAGTCTCTCCTTCAACTTGTACCTGGAAATACATCGGCTCTTCTAGCGCGACGTGAAGCGGACCGACAGGGACTGTATAAGTGCTCATTTAACTATTCACCTCCTTTGAAGTGCCGGCAAAGATCTTTTCCCATAATGTTTTAGTAGTAGCTCCATTCATGGCTACTGATAAAGGGATTAATTTGTCCATTATTCCTTCATCAATATTTCTATCAAGGAACAATCTCTTTGGATTTGGATGACCCAGTAGTTTGATATCATACAATTCCTGCAGTTCTCGTTCTGCCCAGTCGGCACTTTTTAAAATTGGAGTAATAGAGTTTACCTTACAACCATTAGCAGGTATTTCTATAGTAACAGTGCAAGTACAGCCATCGAGGTCAAAATGATATGCTATTTCGTGAACTGCCTCCTGTTGGGCATTCTTAGCTTTATAAGCAGAGATGGTGATTACCCGGCCGCCCAATTTTGATACAATCAGGGCAACATTGGTGATTTGGTTGTGCTCATCTAACCTGCACCAGCCAGTAACAACCCCTTTAGAGTCAGTTTCCCAGCGCAGACTGAATCCTTCGCCCACTGCCTGGGTCAATTCTCTTGCAAAGTCCTCTTGAATTCTTCGCTCCACCATTCTCCCTCCTCTGCCTTACCGCAGCGATTGTTTTTGACGACATTTCGGGCATAAATGTCTTAATTTCTCAATGTCCTTGTTAACCTTGCCAAATGCTTGAGTCATTAACTCTGGAGCTATGGGGACCATAGGTGTCGCGCACCGGGTACAAGTGACATATTTAATAAATCCTTTTTCCACATATCTATATTTGTCTTCCTGACTGTGAGCAGTATGGAAATCTTCAGTTAAGCGAATGGCCTTGGTGGGACAGTAATATTCGCAGAGACCGCAAAATGCGCATGTATTGTGCCAGACTATGAACTCCAAGCCGCTTTTGTCTGCTGTTTCCTTGATTTGTATTGCTCCACCAGCACAAACGTGCTCACACATTCCACACGCGATACAGGCCTTGGCATTATATTTGATTTTACCTCTCAATCCCTTGGGGATAAAAGTTTCACCAAAAGGATAAGGGTCTGTAGACGGGCCTTTGAGCAAATTACGAAGCACTACCTTTAAAAATGAAGACATGGGGAAATCCTCCTTTACATTCTGGTTTCCCAGATTTTGATGGCTTCAACTATCCCGTCAATAATGGCCTGTGGCCTGGGGGGACAGCCCGGCACATTTACATCTACCGGAATAAAACTATCAATAGGCCCAGCAATAGCATAACTGTCTCTAAACACCCCGGCAGAGATGGGGCAGACTCCAATAGCTACTGTTACTTTAGGATCAGGTATTTCATCATAAAGACGCAGAACTTTTTCCTTCACTCGAACAGTAAGTGGGCCAGTAATCAGAACGATGTCCGCATGTTTTGGGCTTCCACAATATTTGCAGCCCAGACGCTCAACATCAAAACGAGGGATACAGGCTGTAGTTGCCAGTTCCACATCACAGCCATTACAGGACCCGGCATTGATCCGGTACAGCCACGGTGATCTCCCGACAATTTTTTGCAGTAAATTTTTCATAATAGTTCATCCCCGTTATCGGTGTAACAGCGTTAAAACCAAGCTGACCAAAGCTAGTACGGTTGGCCACCTAAGATAGAACTTAAATGCCTGATCGATTCGTAGCCTTCCGGTGGTTGTACGAACAAGAGTAATGGAAATTATCATTAGGACAAAACACTTCAGAGAAAACCATATTAGATTAAGCAAGAAACTTTCACTCAAGGGGGTCGGGAAAAAGAGGGCTACGCCTAAACCCAATACCACAACCATTTTGAGGGAGGTCACTAGATTAAATAAGGCCAGACCTGAACCGGAATATTCCAGAATAGGCCCCTCGACTATTTCAGACTCGGCCTCGGGAATATCAAAGGGCAATACCCCCATATTACCAGGAATAAAGATCAAAAAAGCCACCAGCGCCGGCAACATGGTGTAATCAAAAAGAAAAGGGCCGTTTTGAAGCTGAAACTGGACAATTTTGTGCAAAGAGAAGGTGGCCACCTCACCAGTTGCCAATCCGACCTTCAAAGCAACCGTCACCAACACTATCAGTAACGGCAACTCGTACGAAATCATCATGACCATTTCCCTGGAAAAGCCTATGGCACCAAAGGGTGAACTGGAAGCGGAACCAGCGACCATTAAAGCTAATGCTGGTAAAGCCAGCAAATAAAGCAAAACCAGTGAATCTCCCAAATGTTCAAAGCCCTGGTATACTCCAGCAATAGGTATCAAGGTCACAGCCGCCATCATCCCTGCGAACCCCAACAACGGCGCTAGTCTAAAACCACCCAGGTGTGCGGTCTCTGGGACAACCATTTCCTTTTTGGTTAGTTTAACCAGGTCAATAAAGGGCTGATAAACAGGGGGGCCAACCCGCCTCTGCAATCGAGCAGCGATTTTACGGTCAAGCCCCTTCAGAAACAGTCCAAAGGTTAGAGCGAACAAGCCGCCAGGGAATATCAACAAGACAAAGATCGGTTGAAAAATGTCAGTCATAGTTATGCCCCCTTACCTAAGCCGACGATCTGGCACAGCACTTTAGTGCATTGTTTTACCAGGTTTTTTGTCGGTTCATAAAGGTTCTGCGCATTAACATGCACCTCTTCAGGCGTTAGATCTGTTACGCCGCAGGTATAAATTTTTGTGTAACGAATTCTCCTGTTGCCCATAAAATAGACACTGACCCCCGCAATAAAGGCTAGTCCCAATAACCCACCGATTACACCGGCGTTCCAGGCCCCCAGGCCTGAATTGACCCCGAAAAGTGAAACCGGAACTGGTGTGAGACCCAACCAGGTTTCAATTTCGGCAATGGGCTTTAGTATTAATCCAGGGAAAATCCCCGAAACAATGCACAAGACCGCTAAAGCCAGCATGGGGATAAGCATACTCTTAGGAGCTTCAGTTACATTCTCTAGCTCTTTGGATAATTGTCCGAAAAATGCAGAGTGTAAAAACTTTACAAAATATGCCAGGGTCAGAACACTGGCTACCAAGGAGAACAAGGCCAGAAAGACATATCCTTTTTCCATGGCAGCCTGATAGATAATCCATTTAGAGGTAAATCCATTGAACGGCGGGATACCGGCAATAGAAAATGCTCCAATTGCAAAGACAGCGAGAGTTACCGGCATTTTTCTGCCGATTCCTCCCAATCTATCCAGGTTTTCAATGCCGGTCTTCACCATAATGGCTCCGGCAACCAAAAAAAGCAGATTTTTAAACAACATATGGTTAACAAAATGCAACAAACCTCCAGCCACTCCCAAAGAAGATCCCAGGCTGATACCTAAGATGATATAACCTATCTGACTCACTGTACTATAAATGAGCATGCGTTTCATGCCACTCTGCACTAGGGCCAGTGCAGCTGCCATTAAGGTAGTAAAACCGCCTATCCAGGCAGCTGTATACATCAGGCTGGGCATTTTCCCTGCCAGACCGAATTTGCTTATAAGAGCAACGCCACCAAAAACATAAAATAGTTTTGCCATTCCAAAAGGGGCACTCTTTAAAAGTACAGAAGAAATGTAACCACTGACCGGTGTTGGTGCAGGTGCCGGATGCATCTGATAGTCTATACGGAAGGGCAGCATGGCTGCTTTCATTGCAAAGCCGATCAACATCAGGATCAAGCCAAGGGCCACTAGATTTGTCGGCAATTCATTTAACCTTCCGGCCAGTTCACTCATCTCAAAGGTACCGGCATTAGCAGTTAAGACAATAAGTCCTAAAAACATCAGGCTGGCGCCTACATAATTGAAAATAAAGTACTTAAAACCTTCTCGTAATGCATCCTTGGTTTCCTCATGAATAATCACAAAGTATAGGGTCCAGCTGCTCATGATTTCCCAGAAAACAAAGAAATTGAAGAGATCTTTGCTTACAGCCACGCCCAGAAGACCGCCAATCATCAAAACAAAAAACATGTAAAAGCGACCTTGAGCATGCCCATGAGCCATATAGCCCTGCGAGTAGAGTAGATTTAAAATCCCAATAAAGGCGATAAGTAGGGCAAAACTCCAGGAAAAAACATCTAGAGAGGAAGAGGCGGTAAATATTGCTATTAAAGTTGCGGCCATTGTCACAACTGCCAACCAGCCGCTAGCAACAACCGAACGTCTTCCCAAGACGTAAACAACCAGAGCACCAGCCATCGGAATCAACACAACCATGGGCCATACAATGGAAACATTGGGGATAGCAGCCACAGCCACGTGTCCTTTGGCTGCAACCAAATCAGCCACCGGCTTAACCAAAGCCATGCCAGCTTGCGGATACAAACCATTAAATACGGCCAGAGCAGACAGTATTCCAATTGGAATCAACATAGTGATTGGAGCTTCCTTGAGCGGAGGGCCCTCATACTTTTCAAAAAAGATAATTCTAACCAACTTCAGATAATAAAAACCGCCAATAATACTGCCCAGAAGGATTAAACCCGCCAATGCCGTTTGACCTGCCTGCACACAGGCATAAAGCATTAGAAATTTACTGATGAAACCGTTAAAAGGCGGCAACCCCATAATTGCCAAGATACCGATACTAAAACAGAGAGCCGTGACAGGCATTTCCCGGCCGATGCCTTTGAATTTAGCTATTTCCTGACTCTTCAAACGGAAGATCAATGCTCCCACGGCCAGGAAGAGGAGGTTTTTCATGATAGCATGGTTCAGGACATGATAAAGAGAACCAACAAGACTCAGGTAGGTGCCTATTCCCAAGGTAATTACTATCTCTCCCACTTGGGCCATGGTGGAATAGGCCAGCATTTTTTTAATGTCGGTTTGCCGGAGAGCCATGACCTCGCCGAACAGGAGGGTCAGGACTCCAAGCATGGACACAATAAATCCGATACTGGAAAGCTGTTGGATAGTTCCTAATCCGGCCAGTAAACTTACTCCGAAGACGACAAAGAGAATACGTGCAAGACCGTAAATACCAGCTTTGGTTAAAATCCCTGACATCGGTGCCGAAATGGATGAGGGCGCTACAGGATGAGCATCAGGCAGCCAGCTATGCATCGGCACCAGGCCGGCCTTGACGCCAAAGCCGACGATAAACATTATCAGCACGGCTAACATGAGACTCGGAGACAACAACTGCAAGTTTGCCGAAATTGTTCCCATATCGAAACTTCCGAGCTTTATCTGCAGAGTTAAAATCGCAAAATGCATTACATAAGCCCCGGAAGTACACATGATAAAATATTTAAACCCGGCGCGCAGGGCTTTTGGCGTCTGATCATGAACAACCAAGAGGTAAGAAGCCCAGGTCATCAACTCCCAGAAGACGTATAAGTTCCCCAGCTCTTTGCTGGTGGTCAGGCCCAACAAGGTGCCCAGCATTAAGAGCAAAAAGAAAAAGTAACGATTTGTATGGGGCTTGCCCTTTAAATAGCCGACCGAATAAAGAGTGACCAAAAAACAGGCCCCGGCCATAATCAGGGCAAAGAGTTTTGACAGGCTGTCAAAATCGCCACCTTGCCAGGTCAGGAATACTGTTATGCCGGCGATGGTAACCGCCAGCGCATTGCGCAAGCCTGTCGAAAAACGTCCGACAAGATAAACTACGAACGCGCCAACGTAAGGAAGGAGAACCAGAGTGGACCAGGGTGATTCAAAGGCAGGCAAATGCGCATCTGCGGTTCCTGACAACAGGGCGGCAGCACGTTCCGCACTGTGAATGAAAGGCTCAGGAAACAGGCCCATCAAAGCGGTCAGGCCGCTTAAGCACCATAAAACTGCCATTGTGGCTGGCGATGCTTCCCTGACCTTTTCAGCTCCAACATCTACCTGGTCCGGCTTCTCAAAACAAAGCTTTTGGAACACAAGAAGGAAATAGACCGCTTCAATAATGCTGCCTAAGGAGGCGAGGGCGGCGAAAACCAAATGTCCGCTCTGAATAGCTGAATAAATAATCAGAAATTTACTGATAGAACCCTTAAATGGCGAGATACCCATTACTGCGAACACCCCGAAAGCAAACATGGTCGCTGTAACGGGCATACTCCTGCCTATCCCTTTGAGCTTCTCAGTACTACGAGA
Source organism: Desulfovulcanus sp. (assembly GCF_982781345.1). Classification (NCBI taxonomy): domain Bacteria; kingdom Pseudomonadati; phylum Thermodesulfobacteriota; class Desulfovibrionia; order Desulfovibrionales; family Desulfonauticaceae; genus Desulfovulcanus; species Desulfovulcanus sp. The sequence continues at coordinate 26,669 of NZ_CEYAEZ010000009.1, read as the reverse complement.
GCCAACTCGGGCAATAAATGTTGCCGCTGCCAAAAAGACCAGCCCCCGCATTACAACCTGGTATTCCAAATGCAGCAAAGCCCCTGTGATACCTTCATAGGTGCCTACCCCAAGACCCAGCAGCACATATCCGGCTTCAGCGATGCTGGACAAAACCAGTAATCGGGTCAGATTTTTCATCTGCTTCAGTGCAAATAGTTCCCCTGCAAGCAGAACTATTACACCAAAGAAAGCCATCATGGACGAGCCATTAACCAGAAAACCAGAATCCATTTTTCCCACCTCCATCACCGGGTATAACTTTACATTGTGTACGTATTTCTAAGTGTATCTTTGTCTAAATTTTCCAGGGGCACCCAATATCTTGCCTGACTGGATAAGTCCTAGAGGCTTGGCAAGCCGAATTATGCAAATTAATCTGGAGTCCACAAAAATTTGGCCAGCACTTGCCTAAACATAAGTCACTCATCCCCTTTAAGGATGATGACGGACTTCCTTTAGAAACCCAGTAGGACTTTAACCTCAGAGCAAAGCTAGTTACGAAAATTCTAAAGCTTTCGGCTATCAACAACATAATATAGGTGTTACGCTATTGACGATTAGCCAGAGAAAAAATAAGATCAGTTTATACTAAAGAGTCAGAACGCTACAAACTGTTTGTGCTCTTAGTACTAGTGAAGGGTGAAAAAAAATTCTGTCAGATAGCCGACAGTTTTCTAAAAAACTATTTGACGACTCTTTTTTGTGACATTAAGCTGTGTGGTTTATAGCGATTGAAAGACAAGCTACGCTTGAGGGGAGATAGTAAGGACTTTTTTTGCTTTGGCTGGTTGAGTTTATTCCGCTGTTTGCGGCCAACTTCCTCAAAGACAGTGGCTTATGCCAGGGTATAAGGCCTAGATTATCTGGGGATAAAGCTCGCTTATTTGGGGGGGCTTAGAGAAAGAGGGCGCAAGTTGCGGGGCAGATTTGAGAGAAATACGCCCTACAAAAATTAGTATGGAGTCACAAAAAATTTTGGCACCAGGGGTTGGGATTGTATTCTCAATTTGAGGGGACTGGCTTTTGTTGATAACCCCGATCTTGCTTTTTCCTGAGGATTCAGAGAGAACTTGCAAGCTATGGAAAGACCTGCTTTTTGTGCAGAGCAACTAGAGAAATGTCCGGTAAATGTTTAGCATAACCAAATTGGACAGCCTGTTTCAAATAGCCTGTGATATTTATTCAGCAGAGAAGCTCTTGGATGATCTTTAGAACCCTGAAGCAATTTCCTGCAACCTTTCAAAGTCCTTGATCAAAATAGTCCCACGGTTTAGTCTTTCTATAACGCCCGACTTCCGCAGATCATTTAATAAAACCGAAACTGTTTGACGGGTAGCTCCCACCACCAGAGCAATTTCTTCCGTAGTTAAGCCAAGTTCCAGTTTTATTCCCTGCTCTACCGGTATTCCTGTGTCTTTTGCAGCCTGGACTAAAAATTCCACCAGCCTTAAGTTAGTGTCTTTAAAGACCAGGCCATTAATTGTCGTAATTGAATTTTTCAGCAGGTCTCCCAATACTTTAACCATAGTCAGAGCAAAAGCAGGCATCTCGGTTATACTCTTTTGAAAGTTGCGGACATCCGTAACCAATATGGTCGTATCTTCCATGGCCTGTGTATACGCTCTGGTGTGTGTAGAATAGATATCTCCTGCCTCTAGAATGGCCAGGGTAAACTCCTTGTCCTCATAAGCCAGATAAACTCTAACCCTCCCAGACTTTACCAAAAATACCAGATTTTCTTCCTCCTCCGGTGAATAGAGGATTTCCTTTTTAGCCACGCGGCGTTCCCGAAACTTCTTCAAAAACTCAGCAGAATCTGTCGAACTAAGAACTTCCAACAAGTTGATGTCTGTTAGCCTCATCCTGGTTGGCAAGATCCTTTCTCCTTATTTATTGGGATTTAACGCCCATTTTTTTGTAAGTGAACCGACATCTAGCCAGCTAAGGAGGAGGGAGGTCATGACGATAAGGCTCCGGGATTATCGGTTTCTCCTTTATACACCGCGCCCGAGCTTGGTCCTTCCTGGACAATGACCTTAGCAAGATTTGGGAGATCAGATATCAGCCTTTGCCACAACCATTTGGCTATGACCTCGCATGTTGGATTTTCAAGGCCTGGTATTTCATTCAGATAGTGATGATCCAACTGCTCAATAACGGGTTTGCATATTTTTTTCAGGTCACCGAAGTCGATAACCCATCCGCGGTGCTCATCAACTGGTCCAGAAACATGGACCTCCACTCTAAATGTATGTCCGTGCAGACGACTGCACTTATGCCCTTCAGGCACGTTCGGCAGTCTATGAGCGGCATCAAAGGTAAATGTGACGAATATTTCCATCTATGTGCTATGTCTACAGTTTTATATGTTAGTGTTATGTTTTAAGCCTTGACTCATCCAAGGTCACCCAAACTTTAAAACTTAAAAGTATTTCAGGGTATTCCAAGAAATTTATGTGTTTGTAAACTGAGTTTCCACTGTGGATGATCCAAACAATACTTTATTGCCAGCCTGGTGTTTTGTTCAAGATCTTCTCCATCCATGGGTTGAAGATAAAAATGTTTAAAGTCCCACTCTTCAACATCTTGCGGGAGCAAGCCTTGCTGGGGGAAAACAAGTTTGAGTTCGTCTCCCTTTCTCACGACTACCCGAGAGCCAGCCTTAGGACTAACGCAGACCCAGTCAAGGTTTTCAGGCAAGGGCAGTGTCCCATTGGTCTCAATGGCAACTTTAAAGCCCTTCCTGTGCAAGCACTCAATAAGCTCCTCATCTAATTGCAGACAAGGTTCTCCCCCCGTGCAGACCACAAATGGTTTAGCCTTTGTGTTAGCAGACGGCCATTTTGAGCTAATTACATCCGCCAATTCGTGTGCGGTATCAAATTTCCCTCCGCCAGGACCACTTGTTCCAACAAAATCTGTGTCACAAAATTTACAAACAGCGTTTTCCCGATCCTGTTCTTGGCCCGTCCACAAATTACATCCCGCAAAACGGCAAAATACTGCGGGACGACCAGTATAATATCCTTCACCCTGGAGAGTGTAAAATATTTCTTTGACCAAATATGGCATCTTATTTTTTAAGGCTATATAATGTCGGGTCAGGGACTCCTGCCTCGGCAAACCCTTTCTTCCTTAGATAACAACTGTCACATCGACCACAGGCAAGACCGTGCTCGTCAGGATCATAACAGGAGTGGGTTAACGAGTAATCAACTCCGAGTTCCAATCCTTTTTTAATTATTTCGGCCTTGGTCAATTTAACAAGAGGAGTGTGGATCTGAAACTTGAATTTCCCTGTAACGGTCTCTTTTGTAGCCAAGTTGGCCATCTTCTCAAAGGCTTCGATAAATTCGGGTCTGCAGTCTGGATATCCTGAATAATCAACAGCGTTTACACCAATAAAAATATCAGCGGCACCAAGCACCTCTGCCCAGCCCAGTGCAAAAGAAAGAAATATCGTATTCCTGGCCGGAACATAGGTAATAGGGATCTCCGTAGTCTGCTCGGGATTTAGATCTTTGGGGACATCAATATCGTCGGTTAGGGCAGACCCACCAATCTTATTCAATGGGAGCTCCAGCACCAAATGCTGTTTAACCCCCATGCTTTCCGCTACTCTTTTTGCTGCCTTGATTTCCACATCATGCCGTTGGTGATAGTAAAAACTCAAGGCATACAGCTCAAACCCTTGTGATTTTGCAATGGCCAGGCATGTTGTTGAATCAAGGCCTCCAGAGAAAAGAACAACTGCTTTTTTCATTGACACTATCCTAATATAATCCATTTTTTATTTTTTTTAAAGCTTACAATCAACATATTCAACTATATTTATATTCTAGTGGTTTTCAAGTCTATTATCACCGCTTGCCCGAATTTTACTCTCCTTTGAAGTCCCATAGAGTCTGTGGCCAAACCCCATTTTGACTACCTGATTAAAAATAAAAAAATTATGAAAAGTTGTCCTCTGGGTAAGGTTCGGCCACAGACTCCATAGGCATCATGCCTTTGGACTTTTCTCAAGCACCTCTTTAAAAATTTTCGCTGAGGCCTTGTTGGCACAGAACTCTCCGCACATGGTACAAACTTTGGAATCACAGGAAGGAGAACGATCATCTCTAATCTTCTTCGCATCCTCTGGAAAGAGGGCATTTCTGAACTGTCCTTCCCAGTCAGAGTCTCGCCGCGCTTTGCTCATGGCAATATCTCGCTGACGTGTCTTTTCGGGATGTTTTCCCAAATCACCTATGTGGGCAGCCACACGTGCCACCTTAACCCCCTCAATTACATCCTGTTCATTGGGGAGAGCCAAATGTTCGGCAGGCGTAATATAACAGATCAAATCTGCACCGAATCGAGCAGACTGCGCTGCACCAATGGCTGCTACCACGTGATCGTAACCAGCACCGACATCGGTTGGTAGAGGTCCAAGCATGTAGTAAGGGGCATAATTACTCATGCGTTTCTGCAAAATGATATTGGCTTCTATCTCGTCCATGGGCACATGGCCGGGGCCCTCCACCATCATCTGACATCCCATACGTAACCCTTCTTCAGCCAGTTCGCAATTGATCAAGAGTTCCTGAATCATGGCCCGGTCAAATGAATCGCCAATAGAACCGGCACGAAGTCCATTACCCAGAGAGAGTACCACGTCATATTTCTTAAGAATTCCCACCACGCGATCAAACTTTTCATAGAGGGGATTTTCTTTCTTGTTTGCTTTCATCCACGCCACCATGGAGGCGCCGCCCTTGCTCACCAATCCGCCATAGCGGTATCCTTGTTTTTCCAGTCGTTCAAGCGTATAAAGATTGATGCCACAGTGGATTGCCATGAAACTTATGCCGTCCTCGCATTGGCGTTCGATAAGGTCGAAAAGCATCTCCTCGTCCAACCGGTTCGGATCACCGTATTTAGCGGTCGCTTCACAAAATGCCTGATAAAGAGGGACATTTCCGACAGGAATGTCCACGGCTGCAAGTATTTCTCTACGGATTTTATCCAAATCGCCGCCTACTGAGAGTTCCATCAAGGTATCCGCCCCGGCTTCTTGAGCCGCAATGGCTTTGCGCACTTCTGCGTCGATATCTACGATGTCCGTAGAGGTACCAATGGAGGCATTGATTTTGGTTGAGAGCCCCCTGCCAATTCCAACAACCTTAGACTTTCGGTTCTTGTTCAGCGGCACCACGATCTGGCCTTTGGCTATACGTTCACGGACCGAATCAACGGACAGGCCTTCTGTTGCTGCAATAGTTTCCATAACCTGTGTGACTGTTCCCTCTTTTGCATATTCTACCTGAGTACGTTCCATAGCTATATTATCCCTCCTTACTTAAGAGCATGTAATAAAACGAAAAAATCCCCAAGCCGATATTGATCAGCTTGGGGATTTACCATCTCCACCAAGTTTCTTAGAACCATTCGGCAGGTCTTCTGACTCGTGGATCAACCTACTCCCCGCGCCTTCCCGCGCCATTTCGTAATCACTTTTATATGGCACAGTGGCTAATTGCGGGTTTTGTCCCCACTCACAGCGGCGGGTCCGTGCCGGAATTTCACCGGCTTCCCTATTAAGCCCTTTCCATGGGCACCGAATGTCTTTATTTATAAATACTTTGCGCTACTACAAGTTGTCAAGGCGATTTTGGCCTATACAAGTTTACTTTATTATTCTATTTTTCGTGAACGATAAAATTCTATTAAGACCGCATTTGCCTTATAGAGTCTGTGGCCAAAGCCCATTTTGACTACTAGATTAGAAACCCTGGTTTCTTGAATGCATTGCAAAGGGCTGGGTAAGCCTTCTTGGCGAAGCTTGCGGATAAGCAGAGCATCGGGGTGACAAAGCTAAATATCTGGTACTGCATGCCATAACTATCGACAATAAAAAGAAAATTCGTTTATCCCAAATACCACATTATGCTCTGCCCGCAAGCAAGCTATAGATGGGTCCAGGCATTTGCTCCAGCATGAAAGAAACCAAGACTAGAATAAACCATGGAAATTAAGTTGATAAAAAGGTTCGGCTACAAGCTATATAAAATATTACAAATATGGTTTATCAACATTTCATATAAATGCCGAACCTCCTGGACCACAGCATAAACCCATGGGCCCCCTCTGGCAGGGATTCATGGCTTCCAAGCACCAGGCATCCCCCGGGATATATGCTGTCCCATATTCGCTCCCATGTCTCAAGCTGTAACCCGGTATCAAAATAGGTGAACACTAAATTGCGACACAGGACCAGGTGAAATGGACCTCCCGGGACCCTCGTTCTCACATCATGGCATAAAAATTTTACGTTGGCCTTGTATTCCGGACGTAGACAATAGATCCCTTTTTTTTGAACAAAGGCGATGTTCCGCCATGGATCAGGAAGTTCCTTCAGGCTGCTGGCCTGATAACAAGCCTGAGCAGCACGTTCAATCAACACTGCATCCAGGTCCGTAGCCAGGATCCGGACGGTAAGTCCGGGGAAAAGCGGCCTGAGGCTTAACTCCCACATCAATGCCAGGGTATACGGCTCCTCACCTGAAGCACAACCGGCACTCCACATCCGTAAAGTATCCTCGCCGCGAGCAAGCGTTTCCCGGGCAAGCTCAGGCAAGACCTCCTGTTCCAAAAATGCAAAGGTCATCTTGTCGCGGTAGAAGCGAGTGATCGTAACGCGGCATAACCCCTCCAGTATTGTCCACTCCTCTGGGTGACTTTCCAGATAGGCCCGGTAAGCAATAACCCCTTCCAATTGCAATTCCTCTATACGCCGCCGGATACGTTTGCAGACTTGCTTACGCACTTTACGGAAACCTGCCCAACGCATGCGCAATCGAGGTAACGCCCACTGCAGGAAATGCACCCATTCGCTTTCTTTCATTCCAGTTCCTCAGTTCTCCTCGCATGCCAACCACTCGACCTTTTAAAACACCAGCACATGCCGAATGCTAAAATCCTTTAGTGAAGTTATCCCCTTTTTACACCAAAAATTTGAAAATAATCCTTTTCCCAAGGTTCAACTTGACTTTTTTGAATCCCAAGTTTGGCCCAAACCTTTTTATTTATACCTTTATAACCCCAAAATTCACTTAAATACTTTTTAGGAACATATATCCGTTTTAATCTGGACCCAATCTTGGCCAACTCATACAATAATAGATGTCTGAGACCGATGCTTCTGCACATATTTCCCAAGGCCGGATGCCAAGGGCCAGCCAAAATATTTTTCATCAGACTTTTTTCCGGAGTCAAACCAAGACGAATAACCTGCACTTTAGCCCGCCAAAAAAACGGGAGACTTAAAGCTATTGCAGACACAGTCTCTGGTAAGCTCCACGGTCGATACTGACCTTTGGCCCACCACCTGGCCAAAAGAGTGGATTTGAGAACCAGACATGGATAGATGCGCACAACTTCCGGTTGCATCTCTATAGAAAAACGCACATCTTCAAACCAGCTCTTCAGTGTATGTCCAGGCAGCCCCGGCAAAAGTTGAATGCCCAGACTCAGGCCCGCTCTCGAAATCATTTCGCAAGCCGCAACTATATCTGCCCGACAGTAGCCCCGACCGCTTAATTCCAATACCTGATTATCAAAGCTTTGCACACCCAACTCAACCAAATCAACTCCATAGTCACCTAGCAAGCTTAAAATATCTTGGCTAATCATATCCGGCCTGGTTGAACAGCGAATATGGCTAATTATCCCTTTGTCTTTTAACTTTTTTGTCAATGATAAAAAATAAATCATTTTCTCTTTGGACAGGCCAGTAAATGTCCCGCCAAAAAACCCAAGGCCAATGGCTTCCTTTTTTTGGGCAAATCGGTCATTGAGCTCGTTCTCGATTTTTTCTCCAATGCTCTTGAAATCAAGACGATCCAACTCGCCGGTTTGCAGATTCTGGGCGCAATAAACACACCTGGTTTTACTGCACCCGGCAAAGGGAAGAAAAACTGGCCAAACAGCCATTTTCTTTTTTTGGGGTTCAGGATGATAAAATTTCAAACTAATAATTTTCATAAATGGAAATAGACAAAAAAAATAACGTGTTAGACTTGCAAAAAAAATACAGCTGAGGTAAAAGTCTTTTAAAGTCGTTATTAAGACAAAAAAATTCCATTTTTTATGCGCAAAAAGTCATATGTTGCCAATACTACATGTGTTAAGTTTTATAAATATTAAACGTTTTATTCTGAATTTTATACGCAAACTTAAAGTTTAAACTGTACAATAAACACATAACATTACAAAATTTAAAATATAACTCGGAGCAAAGAATATGGAAAACTGCATTTTTTGCCAGATTGTCCAAGGAAAAATTCCCTGTCAAAAAATCTATGAAAGCGAACATGTCCTGGCCTTTTTAGATATTGCCCCGGTCAACAAAGGGCATGCCCTGATAATCCCCAAAGGTCACTATCCTACTATTTTTGAACTACCTTTAGATTTAGGACAAGAACTCATTTTGGCCATGCAAAAAGTCGGAAAAGGGTTACTTACAGCATTGAATGCCTCTGGTCTAAATATAGGCATGAACAACTATGAAGCTGCTGGTCAATTGGTTCACCATGCTCACTGGCACCTCATTCCCCGATATAAAGATGATGGGCTAAAACTCTGGGCACAACATAAATACTCAGACGCCCAGGAGATGGAGCAGTACGCCCAAAAAATCAAAGCAAAAATTTAATTTTATTAAAATGAAAGCTGTGTAATATGTCAAAAAGGCAATGTTTAAAATGGCCTATAATAGTCGTTCAAAAATGCTCTAGTGCCCGGGTAAACCTTTAACCCTAAATTGCAACTTTAAACTTCCCCCGGAGGTAATATATGGGCAAAACATTAACCAAAGCTGACATCGTGGACAAAATTTATGAACACAGTGAACGAAACAGGGCCGAAGTCAAGGCCCAGGTGGAACATCTTTTGGACCTAATGAAAAAAGCCATTAAAAAAGACCATGCTCTACTTATCAGCGGATTTGGAAAATTTGAGGCCTATGACAAAAAACCTCGTAAAGGCAGAAATCCACAAACAAATGAAAGTATTACTTTGCCTGGACGCAAGGTAGTTGTATTTAGGCTTTCCAGAAAATTCAGGCAAGAACTTAATCCGCAATAATAAAGGCATTGGGGAACTTAAGCTCTAACCTGGTCTTGATCTTTTGGGCCTTGGCCAGGGTTTTGAAAATGCCAGCCTGGACACGCCAAAAGGTCCGGCCGCGGTGCTCAAATTTTTGTATCCTGGTGTGTACAAAACCTTTTTGACGCATTTTTCTCTGCAAGGCGATAGCATTTTCATAGATAGCAAAAGACCCAACCTGCACATAAAAAATGCCAGGGATTTCCGGCGACCAAGAGCCAAGTGACTCAACACGAACCCTTGCCGTTCCCGGGCCAACCACACCTAACCTCTTGGCCGCTGCATAAGATAGGTCAATTATCCTGTTTTTTACAAATGGACCGCGGTCATTTATACGCACAATCAAACTACGACCATTTTCCAGGTTGGTTACCTTGACCTTTGTATGCATGGGCAAAATTTTGTGTGCCGCTGTCAGCTCGTACATATTATATATCTCGCCGCTAGCAGTCCTCCGCCCATGAAACTTCGGTCCGTACCATGAGGCCACCCCTTCCTGAACAAACCCGTGCGCTAATTTTAAAGGTCTATACGTCTTACCATAAACAGTGTATGGCCTCTGGGTTCCTTTTTGGGAAGGAGGAGCATATATCTTACTGTTCCGCGAAGGGTAGTATACACTTTTTTGAGCACATCCATACACGCCCATAACCAGGACAATTAAACCAAACAAACATCCTGCCCATCCGCTCATCTTCCTTTTTTCTCCATTCATTTATAATTTAAATGCATAATAACCTTTAATCAATTAAAAACAAATAGCTGTCAGCAATCAAGGCAAAACTAAGGGAAAAAGTTAATGAGTTATCAAACCTTCTTGTTTGCAACTTACTTACCCCCTAAACGACATGAACTCAAGCCATCTTGTAAAAAATGAACATTGAAGACAAGCCAGCAGGAGAACAAAAACGGTCCCTTGCGTGTTACTATTTGCGAAAAAATAATATCACTTTTTCACAATTTCCATGCTCAGCTACTAGCATTTTTTTTAAACCTGAGCTATTGAATGTCTAAATAAAACTGAACAGCTTGTATTTGTTAATTAAATACATTATGTTTTTGGGTGGTATCTAAAAACGATACCTGAATTCTATTTAAACGGGCCGTTGTTCTTGCGACAAACAACTATAAAATGGCAAAGGGGGTTAATATGTCACAAGAAAAAGTAGGCGCAGTCATGGTTGTCGGCGGAGGTATTGCCGGCATTCAATCCGCTTTGGACTTGGCTGACGCCGGCTATTATGTCTATTTGGTGGAAAAGACAGCCGGTATTGGCGGTGTAATGTCCCAGTTGGACAAAACTTTTCCCACCAATGACTGTGCGATGTGAATTATCTCACCCAAGTTGGTTGAGTGCGGTCGGCACTTAAACATCGAGCTTCTAACTTTAAGCGAAGTACAAAAAATTGAGGGCAGCGAAGGCAATTTTACCGTTACTGTCAAACAAAAGCCACGCTATGTGGAGATGGATAAATGTATTGCCTGCGGCCTGTGTGCAGAAAAATGTCCCAAAAAAGTTCCTGACGAGTACAACGAGGGTTTGAGCGTCCGTAAGGCTGCCTACATCAAGTACGGCCAAACCGTTCCCCTCAAGTACGCCATTGATGGTGAAAATTGTATTTTTGTCCAGAAAGGCAAATGTCGGGCATGTGAAAAATTTTGTCCCACCGGTGCCATAGACTTTAACAAAGAGCACAAGGAAGAAATCATCCAGGTCAAAGTCGGTTCTGTAATTCTGGCCCCGGGATTTAAAGCCTTTGATCCTTCCCTTTTTGATCATTACGCCTACACACAATTTAAAGACGTGGTCACAGGTCTGGAGTACGAACGGTTGCTCTCAGCCAGTGGTCCATGCATGGGTCATCTGAAAAGGCCCTCAGATGGCAAAGAGCCGAAGAAAATTGCCTGGCTACAATGTGTTGGCTCCAGAAATATCAATAGATGCGATAACGGCTATTGTTCTTCTGTCTGCTGTATGTACGCCATTAAGCAGGCATTGGTTACAGCCGAGCATACCACTGGTGATGTTGACCAGGCCATTTTTTACATGGACATCCGTACTCACGGAAAAGAATTTGAACAATATTACGAACAGGCCAAACAAAAGGGCATCCGCTTTGTCCAAAGCAGAATCCATACTGTATATCCAAACCCTGAGGGCGGCGTCATCTTAGAGTATTTTGATGGTGAAAAAGGCGAAAGGGTCCTGGAGCCTTTTGATATGCTCGTCCTCTCTGTTGGCCTGGAAACAGATAAGAGCGCTATTGAACTGGCTAAAACTCTTGGTATAGAGCTCAATAAGTACAACTTTGCCAAGACTTCCAGTTTCAACCCGGTAGCCACCAATGTACCTGGAATCTATGCCAGCGGATGTTTCCAAAGCCCCAAGGATATTCCTCAATCCGTCACCGAAGCATCCTCAGCTGCTGCAGCCGCTTCTATCGCACTGAGCAATGTCAGAGGCGCCCTGGCCAAAGAACAAACATTCCCACCTGAAATAGATGTGGCTGGCCAAGAGGCCCGGATCGGCGTGTTTGTCTGTTCCTGCGGCATCAACATTGCCGGCACAGTAGATGTTAAGGAATTGACCGAATATGCCAAGACCCTGCCCAATGTGGTCTATGCAGAAAACAATCTCTTTACCTGCTCTCAGGATACCCAGGTCCTGATTGCGGAAAAAATCAAAGAGCACAACTTAAACAGGGTAGTAGTTGCAGCCTGCACTCCTAGAACCCATGAACCTCTGTTCAGGGAAACTTTGAAAAATGCAGGTCTTAATGAATATCTCTTTGAGATGGCCAATATTCGCAACCAGAACAGCTGGGTCCATTCGGGCGAGCCAGAAAAGGCAACTGAAAAGGCCAAAGATCAGGTGCGCATGGCCGTGGCCAAGGCTGCAATGCTTCAGCCTCTGGAACACCTCTCAGTCCAGGTCAACCAGACTGCTCTGGTAGTTGGTGGCGGAATTTCAGGCATGACCACTGCCCTGGGTCTTGCTGACCAGGGATACGAAACCATCCTGCTTGAAAAATCAGATAAACTGGGCGGAAATGCCTGGCAGTTAAGTCACACCTGGAAAGGCGAAGAAGTAAAACCTTTCCTGGAACAGCTCATTGCCAAAGTAGAAAATCACCCCAACATTAAAGTCCTTAAAAACGCCTCAATCAAGACCTGTAAAGGCGCTGTAGGTGATTTTGTAAGTGAAATCGAAGTGGATGGTGAGACCAAAGCTATCAAATATGGCGTGGCTGTGGTTTGCACCGGAGCCAAAGAATACAAGCCTAATGAATACCTTTATGGTCAGGATGACCGTGTCTTTACCCATCTTGAGTTTGAAGCAGAACTTAAAGAACACAAGCCAGCCCTGGAAAAGGCCAAGGGAGCTGTATTTATTCAGTGTGTTGGTTCCCGCGATTCAGAAAGGCCATATTGTAGCCGCCTTTGCTGTACCAACACCATGCAACATGCTCTGGAGTTGAAAGAAGCCAACCCAGATTTGCCCGTCTATGTCTTGTACAGAGATATTCGGACCTATGGAGAACGCGAAGACCTGTACAAGGAAGCCCGGGAAAAAGGAGTTATCTTTATCCGCTATTCCTTGGATAACAAGCCTAAGGTATTTAAAGACGGTGATGATCTAGTTGTTCAGGTTCAGGATCATGTCCTGAAGCAGGACGTGGAGATCAGGCCCGATTATTTAGTACTGGCCACAGCCATTGTGCCATACGATAATAAAGAACTGGTTGAACTGTATAAATGCAGTCTGAATAATGAGGGCTTTCTCCAGGAAGCTCATGCCAAGTTACGTCCGGTTGATTTAAGCGTGGACGGCATGTTTGTCGCTGGCCTGTGTCATTACCCCAAGCCTATCGACGAATCCATTGCTCAAGCCCAGGCTGCCGTGTCCAGGGCTACCACCATCTTATCCAAGTCGGTTATGCCCTTAGACTCCATCAAGTCATATGTCACAGAAAATTGTGATGGCTGCGCCCTGTGCGTGGACACCTGTCCTTATGGAGCCATAACTTTGGTTGACTATGAAAAAGATGGGCAGACCTTGCGCAAGATCGAAATAAACAAGGCACTTTGCAAGGGCTGTGGCGTTTGTGAAGCCACATGTCCCAAAAAAGGCGTGTTTGTTCACGGTTTTACCAATGAACAACTTAGAGCCCAGATATCTGCGGCCCTAGAAAACGTGTAACCTCAAAAAATCTAATATAAGGAGAAGTTTCCATGGCTGAAAACTTCGAACCTGTCATTGTTGGCTTTCTCTGTAACTGGTGTGCATACGCTGGTGCAGATCTGGCCGGAGTCTCCAGACTCCAATATCCACCCAATATGCGTGCTATCAGAGTCATGTGTTCAGGGATGGTTCATCCCAATCTAGTAGTCGAAGCCCTAGAAAAAGGCGCCGATGGCGTCATTCTCATGGGCTGACACCTGGGCGAATGTCATTACCTGGATGGTAATAACAAAGCTTTAGCCCGGGCCCAGGCCATCAAGTTGGTACTAGAAGACTTAGGAATAGATCCAGAACGCTTTGCGATTGAATGGGTTTCTTCTGCAGAAGCCCCAAGGTTTGCAGAAGTAGTAACTAAGTTTACGGAGAAGATAAAATCCCTTGGCCCCAATCCTTTAAAAAAGGCCCAGAAAGAAGCAGCTAATGCTTAAGTTGGATGGGAGAGAGGTCTCTCTCCCGTCTGTAAGGAGGTATATATGACCAAAGTTACTGTAGCTGAAGAATGGTTGAATGCCTGTTCCGGCTGCGAAATAGCCATTCTAAACATTGGAGATATCCTAGTTGATCTTCTGGTCAACAATATAGAGTTTGTCCATATTCCGGTCATCCTGGACAAAAAATATTATGGTCAAACCGGTGAAGAAACAGAGCTGAGCATTCCAGAGGCCGTGGTCGGTATTGTCTCGGGCAGTGTACGTAATGAAGAGCACAAAGAAGTGCTTTTGGAAATGCGTAAAAAATGTCAGATACTCGTTGCCCTGGGCACCTGTGCCACTAACGGCGGTATCCCGGCCTTAATTAATATGTACGATGAGGAAGAACTGAAAAAATTTGTCTATTGTGACTCTCCTACCACTGATTGTGCCGAGCCACCAACCGAACATATACCGCCCCTACTAGATAGATGTTACGCTCTGGATGAATTTGTGGATGTAGATATTTACCTGCCAGGCTGCCCTCCTCATCCCGATTGGATTGCTGCCGCAGTACTGGCATTGTTAGAGGGCAAAACAGAATTCAAAATGCCTGAGCGTTCAGTCTGTGACACTTGTCCTACTATTAAGGAAAGCAAAAAGGGCATGGACGACATTAAGAGAATGCTGGAAACTCCAGAATTTGATCCTGACAAGCCCATAGATGAAATGCGCTGCCTCTTGGAACAGGGTTTCATCTGTCTCGGCCCTGTGACCAAGGCCGGTTGCGGCGGCAAAGGCAAACCACCGCGTTGTTTGAGTACCAGAATGCCCTGCCGTGGTTGTTATGGACCAGTCCGTAAAGACTCAAAACCACTGATCGACTATATGGGCGCTTTGGCTTCGGTTGGTTTTGATCCCATGAAAATGCCTGATCGCCGTGGTTATCTGGCCCGCTTTGCTGGTGCGCACGGTGTTCTGAAAAAGATAGGTTAGGAGGAGAGTAAAATATGGGTAAAACATTAAATATAGCCCCCATCACCCGTATTGAAGGTCATGCCAGCGTGGCCATCCATCTGGATGATAATGGGAATGTTGCCGATGCCAAGCTGCATGTGCTGTCATTACGGGGATTTGAAAAATTTGTTGTTGGCCGGCCAGTGGAAGAGGTGCCAAGAATCGTCAATCGTATCTGCGGTATCTGTCCCTGGAACCACCATCTGGCTTCTAACAAGGCCGCTGATGCCTGTCTGGGCGTAGAGGTCCCTCCCGCAGGCAAAAAACTGCGCGAACTTTGCCAGATGCTGGCCTACATCCCCGATAAAATCTTGCATTTCTATTTTCTGGCTGCCCCTGATTTTGTCTTGGGCCCTGATGCTGATTACTCTGTGCGTAATGTTGTCGGTATTATTGGTGCCAACCCCGACCTTGCCAAAAAAGTCGTACACATGCGTTATAAGGCCCAAATGATGCTGGAAAAATTCGCCGGCAAGGTCATTCACCCCATTGCAGCAGTCGTGGGTGGATATTCCAAGCCCATGAGCGAAGAAGAACGCAAGGAACTCTTGGCCGGTGTTCAGGAATTAAAAGACTTTTCCGTATTTACCATTAAGTTCGCCCGTGAAGAGGTCTTCCCTAAATACCTGGATGCAGTAAAAATTCTTGGTGTCTTCCCCTCCGGCTACATTGGAACAGTAAGACCTTCTGACGGTGCTCTGGAGCTCTTTGACGGTGAACTCCGCCTCATGGACAAAGACGGCAATTTTGACCAATTCAAGTATGAGGAATATACTGAATATATTGCCGAGCATGTAGAACCCTGGAGTTATCTCAAATTCCCCTACATCAAAAAACAGGGTGGCATCAAGCTGGATGAAAATGATCCAGTAGGTGTTTACCGCTCCAATTGCCTGGCCAGGATCAATGTCTGCGACAAGATGGCCACACCTTTGGCCCAGGAAGAATTAGAAATCTTCCGCAAAGAATTTGGTCGTCCCTCTCACTTAACTCTGCTCTACCACTGGGCCAGACTCATTGAAATGGTTTATTGTTGTGAGCGGGCTGAAGAACTCTTGAATGATCCTGAGATTACCAGCCGGGAAATCAGGGCCAAAAACATCGAGCCCAAAGCTGGCGAAGGTGTCGGATGCGTGGAAGCCCCGCGGGGAACACTGATCCATCACTACAAAACAGATGAAAATGGCCTTGTTACTTTTGCCAACCTCATTGTGGGCACCACACACAACAATGCCCCAATGAACCTCTCCGTCAAGCAGGCTGCAAAAGCCCTGATCAAAGACGGAAAATACGACCAAGGAATCTTAAACAGGATCGAGATGGCCATTCGGGCCTATGACCCGTGAATGAGCTGTGCCACACACCGCCTGGATGGCGGCATCAATGTTGAGCTGAAAATCTTTGATTTTCAAGGAAACTGCGTGGAAACTATGCGCAAATAGATTAGACAGAAGCGAATAAATCCATTAAAAGAGCCGCTGTTACGTCTAGTACGTGATAGCGGCCTTTTTTTTAGGACTGATGATCGGGTGATGAGTTCCAGCTTAGCCCCGATACAAACTCCTAAAATTGATTAAATTTTAGTTAAAAGGACTAAATAAACTAAGGACTTTAGCCTCAGACCACGATATTTTTCAAGGGGAGAGCATACATGGATTGGTCCCAAATGTTTAACTCCAGAGTAGTCGTTTTTGGCTGCGGTAACACATTGTTTGGTGATGACGGACTGGGCCCGGCGGTAATCGAAGCACTGAAGCAGGAAAAGGATTTGCCAGATGATATAGCCCTTTTGGACGTGGGCACTTCTATCCGCCCTCTTCTTTTTGATCTGATTTTAAGCGACAAACATCCTCAAATGGTGATCATTGTTGACGCAACTACCCAAAGTGGGAGAAAACCAGGAGAAGTATTTGAAATAGACGTGGATGAGGTTGACCCCAAAAAACTGGCGGACTTCTCCATGCATCAATTCCCAACTACCAACCTGTTGAAGGAACTAAAAGAAGCCACTGATATAGATTTGCGTATTATTGTCGCTCAGACTGCTTATGTACCGGAGCAGATGGACGAAAAATTGAGCCCGGAAATAAAAGCTGCCGTTCCACAAATAGTGCAAAAAATAAAACAATTGATCAAAAAAACATAATTGTAGATTATAAAGATTGTGGAGGGGGTTAAAGGAGAAAGGCTAGCAAAGCATTTGGCCTTCTCTAAAAGACGTTAAAATATGACCAAGAAAGAAAACATTCGCAATTTCAGCATAATAGCCCATATTGATCACGGAAAATCTACTCTGGCTGACCGGATCATGGAAATAACAGGTCTTATCTCTGAACGGGAGAAAAAGGACCAGTATCTGGACAAAATGGATTTGGAACGTGAGCGGGGCATTACCATAAAAGCCCAAACCGTTCGCATTCCTTACAAAGCTCCGGACGGCACAGAGTATATTTTAAACTTGATTGACACGCCCGGACACGTGGATTTTTCCTATGAAGTCTCCAGAAGCCTGGCCGCGTGTGACGGTGCTCTTCTGGTCGTCGACGCTACACAAGGCGTAGAGGCTCAAACTCTGGCCAATGTCTATCTGGCCCTGGATCACGACCTGGAAATTATCCCCGTCTTAAACAAGATTGACCTTCCAAGTAGCGATCCGGACCGGGTAGCCCAAGAAATTGAAGAAGTCATAGGTCTTGACTGTACAGATATTTCCCTGGTCAGTGCCAAGACTGGTCAAGGGGTGCCAGAACTTTTACAAAAGCTGGTCGAGCTCATTCCTCCTCCAAAGGGAGAGAAGGATGCGTCCTTAAAAGCCCTGATTTTTGACTCCTGGTATGACTCATACCTTGGAGTTGTTGTCCTGTTTAGGATTCTGGAAGGAAGTATCAGGCTGAACCAGCCGATCATGATGTACTCCACCGGCAAAAAATACGAAGTCACCAAGCTGGGGGTATTTTCTCCGGAAGCGCAGGACATCGAAGAATTAGGACCAGGGGAAGTGGGTTTTTTATGTGCAGGCATAAAGGAACTCAAAGATGCTCGAGTGGGGGATACCATTACCTCTCCTGACCGGCCAACTGACAAGCCTTTTCCTGGATTTAAAAAAGTCAAACCCATGGTTTTTTGCGGTCTATACCCAGTGGAATCATCCGAATATGAAATATTGAAAAGTGCTTTGGAAAGACTGCAATTAAATGATGCCGCTCTACAGTTTGAACCTGAGACATCACAAGCCCTGGGTTTTGGCTTTAGATGCGGCTTTTTAGGCCTTCTGCATATGGAAATCATCCAGGAAAGATTAGAGCGCGAATTCAAGGCCAATCTTATCGCTACCGCTCCATCTGTTGTCTATAAAGTCGAAGAGGTAGATGGCCGGGTTTTCGAAATTGATAATCCGTCAAAACTGCCCCCGCCCGAAAAAATTGCCTCCATTTATGAACCCTTTGTCCGCCTGGAAATCCATGTACCAAACGAGTTTGTAGGCAATGTGCTAAAGTTATGTGAGGAAAAAAGGGGTATCCAGAAGGACCTTCGCTATCTCACGTCAACTCGGGTAATTATCACTTATGAGTTGCCTTTTGCTGAGATCGTTTTTGACTTTTTTGACCGTCTGAAATCTGTCACCAGGGGCTTTGCCTCGTTAGATTACGAGGTCATTGACTTTAGGCCATCCAACCTGGTGAAACTAGATATTCTTATAAATGGTGAGCCTGTTGATGCTATGTCATGTATTGTTCATCGCGACAACGCTTACCATAAGGGCCGAGCCTTGGCCCTGAGGTTAAAAAAAGTTATCCCCAGACAACTGTTTGAGGTGATTATCCAGGCAGCAATTGGCAATAAAATCATTGCCCGGGAAAGAATCGCACCCTTGCGCAAAAATGTTACTGCTAAATGTTATGGTGGTGATATTACGCGCAAAAGAAAACTGTTGGAAAAACAAAAAGAAGGAAAAAAACGCATGAAAAAAATGGGTAGCGTGGAAATCCCTCAAGAGGCTTTCCTGGCTGCCCTTAAAGTAGAGGAGTAAAGGATAAAATATGAACCCACGCTGGCAAAAAATACTTAAAGAATATGCTGAAGCCCTGATAGTGGCCTTGATCCTGGCCTTTTTTATCCGCTCATTTGTGGTCCAGGCCTTTAAGATTCCTTCCGGCTCAATGCTCCAAACATTACAGATTGGAGATCATCTCCTGGTAAACAGATTTATCTATGGGTTAAAAATACCCTTCACAGATACATATATCGTTAAATTTTCTGATCCTAAATTTCAGGATATCATCGTTTTTGAATTTCCTGAGGATCCATCCAAGGACTTTATTAAAAGGGTCATTGGCGTGCCCGGAGATGTCATTGAGATCAGAAACAAGGAAGTCTGGCGTAATGGACAAAAGCTAAATGAACCTTATGTCCAGCACACTGATCCACGCATCATTCCCCACCGGGACAACTTTGGCCCCATTAAAGTCCCGGAAGGGAAGTATTTTGTCATGGGCGATAACCGGGATGAGTCTTACGATTCCAGGTTCTGGGGTTTTGTGGACCGGGATAAAATTCTAGGCAAAGCCTGGATCATCTACTGGTCCTGGGCCGGATTTAAACACGTCCGCTGGGACCGTATTGGGCATTTGATTCACTAGCGCCTTCTAGTATCGAAGACAAAAGAAGTTAATAAAAGGGCGAGATTTCGGTTTACTCGCCCTTCTCCACACATATCCGCCCCCCTTTTTACCCTTTTTGCCCCTTTACCTTTTCTTGGATTAATGCATAGAAGAAAAAAATGTTTGCAAAAATCAGCACGGCATCCCTTCTAGGAATTGATGCCTTTAAAGTGGAACTGGAAGTAGATTATTCCCGCTCAGGCATTCCAGCTTTTACCTTGGTCGGTCTGGCTGAAGGAGCAGTAAAAGAAAGCAAGGAACGGGTCTTTTCTGCCTTAAAAAACAGTGGATTTAAACTCCCCCCTGCAAGGATTACAATCAACCTGGCCCCTGCCAACATGCGTAAAGAAGGGAGCAGCTTTGATTTGCCCCTGGCACTAGGGCTTTTAGCTGCTACTGGAGTAATCCCAGCCAAGAGCCTTGAAGGCTTGTTTATGGCTGGAGAATTATCCTTGACTGGTGAACTAAGGCCCATAACCGGCGCCCTGCCTCTTGCCCTTAAGGCCAGGCAGGAACAAGCCAAAGCAGTAATCTTGCCCAAGGACAATGCTAAAGAAGCCGCCGTTGTCAAAGGTCTTGCTGTCTATGGGCTGGAGAGTCTGGCCCAGACAATCCAACTCTTGTTAAACGAGCTTTCTCTGAGTCCTACTAAATTTGATCTGGACAGTCTGTGGCAGCAAAGGCAGAGTTTTTTTATGGACTTCGCCGAAGTCAAAGGCCAGGATCATGCAAAGCGGGCCATTGAAATTGCGGCCGCTGGCGGACATAACATCCTTTTTATGGGTCCTCCGGGCAGTGGCAAAACCATGCTCGCCCAGCGAATCCCCACGGTCCTACCGCCACTGACCTTTGAAGAAGCCCTGGAAGTGACCAAGATTTATAGTGTCTCTGGCCAGCTTCCCAAAAATCAGGCCATGATCGTTAACCGCTCATTCCGTTCTCCCCACCACACAATATCTGATGCCGGACTTATCGGTGGAGGTCATTATCCCCGGCCAGGGGAGGTCTCTCTGGCCCATCGAGGCGTACTTTTTTTAGATGAACTTCCTGAGTTTAAAAAACATGTTCTTGAGGTTCTACGCCAACCTTTAGAGGATGGACAGGTGACCATTGCCCGAGCAGCAATGTCTCTGGTCTATCCGGCGGATTTTATGCTTGTGGCGGCCATGAATCCCTGTCCCTGCGGCTACTTAGGAGATGACCAGCATCCGTGCACCTGCACTCCAACCCAGATTCAGCGTTACCATTCCCGCCTTTCCGGACCTTTGCTGGACCGCATCGACCTGCACATTGAAGTTCCAGCTGTACCTTACAAGGATCTTAAACTATCCAGGGGCTCAATGGATTCGGCTACCATGCGCAACAATATTCTTGACGCCCGGAAAATTCAGACCGACAGGTTTAAAGATCTGCCTTTTTTAACCAATAGCCAACTTTCTGGAAAGTGGCTAAATGAATTTTGTCAGTTAACAGAAAAGGAACATAATTTTCTGGAGGTTGCCGTAAATAAATTAGGGCTTTCAGCCCGCTCGTATACCCGGATATTACGCATCAGCCGATCCATTGCTGATCTGGCCGGGGAAAATAAGATAAACACTGCTCATCTCGCTGAGGCAATCAACTACCGTAGTCTGGACAGACAAGAACAGAGTTATTTTTGACCCTTTAAGAGTCTGTGGCCAAACCCCATTTTAACCGCTGATTGAAAATCTTGGTTTCTGAAATGCATTACTAACGGCTTGGGTAACCCAATCTTAGTGATGCTTGCGTAAAAAACAGAGCATCTGGATGAATGGGCTAACTATTTTACGATACTGACCATAACTCTCGATAATAAAAAGAATATTTGTTAGCCCAAAGTATCCCATTATGCTCTGTCCGCAAGCAAGTTTTGAGAACAGGTCCAAGTCTTTGTACCAGCATGAAAACAACCAAGACTGAAATAAACCTTGGAAATTAAGTTGATAAAAAGGTTCGGCCACAGGCTCTTAAACCAGTTCTATCTGCCTTTTTACTCAATCCAATCATCATCCTCTTCAATAGGTGTGAATCCTCGGCGCATGGTATTTTCTGTAACGCAACGGGGATCAAGAAATTGAATCAAATAATCAGGGCCGCCAGCTTTTGAGCCTACACCAGACATCTTAAACCCGCCAAAAGGCTGCCGCTCAACCAATGCGCCAGTAGTGCCTCGGTTAAGGTAAAGATTTCCCACCCTGAATTCTCGCCTGGCCTTCTCCAAATGTCTTGGACTACGGGAAAACACGCCACCGGTTAGAGCATACCGGGTAGAGTTGGCCCATTCAATGGCCTGATCAAAATCTTTGACCTTCATCACAGCAAGGACAGGTCCAAATATTTCTTCCTGAGCAATGCGATGTTCAGGAGTTATTCCTTCCACAATGGTTAAAGGCACATAGTAACCTTTATCAGGGATATCATCCCGGCAAACTAATACCTTGCCTTCTTTTTTGGCTAACTCAACATATTCCAGGATCTTTTTCTGAGCGGACTCATCCACAACAGGCCCCATATAGTTGGCCGGATCTTCAGCAGGTCCGATTTTAATGGATTTGGCTGCCTCCACCAGACGATGCACAAATTTATCATAGACTGCTTCCAGAACAATTACCCGTGAGCAGGCAGAGCATTTCTGCCCCTGATAGCCAAAAGCGGAATAGATGATCTCCAAAACAGCCTCGTCCAAGTCAGCATCGTCATCGACAATAATGGCATTTTTACCACCCATTTCCGCGATAACCTTTTTCACCTGCTCTTGTCCCGGCTGTACCACAGAGGCTTTATTAATGATACGTAACCCCACTTCCACGGACCCGGTAAAGGCAATCAAACTGACATCGGGATGTTCAACCAGATAATCACCAATGACCCTTCCCCTACCAGGCACAAAATTGAATACCCCTTCGGGAATACCAGCTTCCTTATAAATCTGGGCCAGAGTATATCCTACAACAGAAGACAATCCCGCCGGTTTATATAACACACAATTACCTGTAACTATAGCTGCTGAGGTCATGCCACAACTGATGGCCAGAGGAAAATTCCAGGGAGCAATCACAGCAGCAATACCTTTTGACTGGTAAAAGAGATGGTTTATTTCTCCCGGTGCCCTTCCCATTCTCCGAGGGGAGCCCAGGCGAATCATCTCCCGCGCATAGTATTCCAGGAAATCTATGGCCTCAGCCACATCTGCATGGGCCTGATCCCATTGTTTGCCTACCTCCAAGATCTGCCAGGCGGATAAGCGAAAAATATTTTTCCGCGCAATGTCAGCCGCCTTAAACAGATACTTGGCCCGTTCCTCAGCAGATAAATCTCGCCAGCCGGGCAGGGCCTGCTTGGCTGATGCAATGGCCCTATCAATCTCCTGTCTAGAGGCCTGGCAAACATATCCAATGACCTCATCCGGATTAGCCGGATTTACCGAAGGCAACTTATCTTCGGTAAAAACTTCTTCGTTGTTTATAATCAAGGGATACGTTTTACCCAATTCTTTGCGCACTGAAGCAATGGCTTTGGGAAAGGCCTCACGTTCAGATTCTTTGGTAAAGTCAACAAAAGAATGATTTTGAAAAGGTGGTACTTCCACCTTTGGCTTTGGCTTTGACTTTTTTCGGAGCTTTTCCTGGGCTGCCAACACTTCTGGATCTTCCAGCAAGCGGTCCATTTCCGCGCCTTCCACAAAACTCTGGCGCAAAAAGGATTCGTTGGCAGTGTTTTCCAGAAGACGACGAACCAGATAGGCCATACCAGGCAAAAGCTCTCCATAAGGAGCATAAAGCCTGACTCGTTTAGCCACATTTAAGAGTCCTTTGCGTACTGGCTCAGCCATGCCATATAAGACCTGAAACTCATACCGCTCTTCAGGGACACCCAAAGCAATGGCCATCTCCATTACAGCGGAGATGGAGCGGATATTGTGCGAGCCACAAGCAAAATAACAAACATCGTGATTTTCCAAAATTTTCAGAGCATGTCGCTCAAAGGCCGCATCAGTCTCAGGTTTTATAGTATAAACCGGAATGTCCCATCCCCTTTGCTTGGCAATAACTGTCTCATAATCCCAATAGGCCCCTTTAACTAACCTAATAGAAATGGGCAGCCTCTCTGACCTGGCCCATGTCAATAATTCTTCCAAATCTTGGTCCGTATCTTTGAGATAGGACTGCAAGACCACGGCCAGCTGATCAAAGTCACGAAATTCAGGATCACTGCGCAACCGCTTATATACTTCCAGGGTAATATCTTTAAATTTATACTGCTCCATATCAATGCACAGATGGGCTTGCATTGCCTTGGCCTTGGCCACAATAGGACGCAACCGTTCACAGATAGATTGGACAGAACCCTCAAAATCTGAAGGTCTGGCCTGGGAATAAAGTGCGGAAGGTTTTATAGATACATTAATTTTAGGGGCATAACCCCAATCCAGGTCGCCTCCGCCTAATCCTTTCCACTTTTTACTCTCTTTGGCCAAAATTTCCATCAGCTCCAGATAACTTTGCTGGTACTGGAGTCCCTCCTCCTCACTAACAGTAGCCTCTCCTAAAATATCTACAGTAAAGGCAAAATTATCTTTCCTAAGTTTTTTTAATGTCTTGGTGGCCTGTTTGGTATTCTCTCCAATAATGAACTGCTTGGCCATATTTTCGATATTGGCACGAATGGTCTTAGCCAAAACCTTTCCTGCCAAGCCCTTGCTCAACCCTGCCCCTTTGGCCCCCCATTTAAGCACCGGAGGGAGATCATGCTCATCAGCAGCAAAATATTCTTGTATGTGCCGGGTCAAAGATTCGGACCTGTTTAAATAGGGTAGAACATCCACAAAGCGAAACAACTGAACCTTAAAGTTCTCATTGCGCATGGCCCAATCCATGACCTTGCCAGTCCACCACCCCTTGTTAAAAATGGAGGGGGCTTCCCCGCTGATACTTTTGAAGAATTCCTTACCGCGCTCTCTGATTTTGGGATTGAGTGCTTTCTTGTCCATATCTCCCCCTTTTGGTTTTAATGAAGGTATACGGCGAAGTTAAAGAAATTCCATTATCTAAACCTTCTTTCCTGTGGTGCGGCAGGCAGGTTTTTCTATAACTTAGGATATACCTTCACTTTCATGGCAACTATCTTTTTTAGGCCCTTTTTTGCCCCCGACTCTAGCCACATCAACGCGATCCAAATCCAGGGCCAAAGTTTCCTTAATGTCATTTAAGACCAGAGTCGTCCGGGTATCTTTAACCCCGGGAATAGCACCAAACTTTCTCAAAAGTTCTGTCAAAGCATCTGTATCAGACACCCTGGCTTTTAAGAGATAGTTATATTCCCCAGCAGTAAAATATACTTCCTGAACTTCTGAAATCTTGGCCAGTTCATAACCAATCTCCACCGATCCGACCCGTTCCTCAGTCTTAACCATGATCAGCACAGTTAGAACCAATCCCAAGGCCTTGGGATTCAAACGCACTTCATATTTTTGGATAATTCCTTTACGCTCGAGCTTTCGCATCCGCTCCAAGATTCCTGAAGGAGCCATACCTACCCGTCGCGCAATTTCTGCGTTGGAAATTCGGGCATTTTTTTGGAGAATATTCAGTATTTTCTTGTCAATTTCATCAATCATTCTGTTACCTCTCTTTTTTATAAAATAAAATTCAAAAAAGAATAAAGTCAAGGATAATTTTTCTCCAATAACAAAAAAGCCCGCAAAAGCGGGCTATAACTTACAAAAACACTGTAAAACTACGGCTTCATAGCGCCGATTATTCTTACAAACGTCATAGTGAGCCATTTGATTATCTCTAGGCTAGGCAGGACAGATGACATCGGGCTGCAGGCTGCATCCCTGGCTAAAAATAAATCTTTTTAGCATCTTCAATATATTTCAACTAGTTATGCAGCCACTAAGACTGACTTTATGAGAATACAAAAAGTTCGTTTAAAAAAAAGATTGAATGAAAATTACCAACATTTAATCACCAACTTAGTTGCGCAAAGAATCAGCAGCTTCTAAAAATTGTTTATATCTCCTATCATAGGGTGGAAAGTTAAAAAAGGCTGACCCGGAAACAAAAACATTGGCACCGAGCCCAACCAACTGTCCAACATTCTCAGGGCTTACCCCTCCATCCACCTGGATAAAGGTATCAGCCTGCGCTTCTCTGATCATTTGGGCCAACCTTTCTATCTTTTTTAGCGTAAAAGGGATAAATTTTTGTCCCCCGAAGCCAGGATTCACACTCATAATCAAAATCATATCCAATTGGGGAATTAAATACTCCACACTGGATAGTGGGGTAGCAGGATTCAAAGCCACAGCACACTTTACCCCTCTTTTTGCAATTTCAGCCACTGTCCGCTCTAAGTGGATGGTGGCCTCAGCATGGACACATATAAGGTCCGCCCCAGCAGACACAAATTCATCTACATACCGCTCCGGCCTGTCTATCATCAGGTGTACATCAAAAAAAAGCTTGGACCTTGAGCGTAGTTTTTTTATCACCGGCGGGCCAAAGGTGATATTGGGCACAAAAAGGCCATCCATAATATCCCAATGGACCCACTTTACTCCTGCCTGCTCCAGGGCCACAAGCTCCTCTTCCAGACGACCAAAGTCGGCCGACAAAAGAGACGGGGAAATGATAATTTCTTTATCCATAACAGCCTATTACTCCTCCATAAAAAATGCATTGACCAAACACTCAATCCCGAAACTTTTCATGAAACAATTTTTGCCAATTATCAACCTTTAGAGCCTGTGAGCAAACCATGTTTTAACCGCAGAATGAAAGTCTTGGTTTCTTGAATGCATTGCGAAGGGCTGGGTAAGCCATCTTGGCGAACTCTGTCTTCCATGATTTCAGGGCTGCCCTTCGTACTCCTCTCCCCTTACAAATTCTCCTCCAAGGAAACCATATTTTTCTACAGTCAAAAACGGTCAGGTATCCACCTCTTGTCACATTTATCAATACTGCTCCATGTTTGCTCAGGCCTTTCTGAACGGCTGTCTTCAGGTCTTTATGCAATATTTTTAACTCAATAACTATTTTTTGAGCTATTTTTTTTAAAGTCTTCCTTAGCTCTCTGTATGGGCAAGATAACAAGCAGGTCTGTCCTTTTCCTTCCGGGTCATATTCA
>NZ_CEYAEZ010000008.1:0-57774 GCF_982781345.1 Desulfovulcanus sp. | reverse complement strand
ATAGTTATGGTCAACATCGCAAAGTGTTTAGCCCTTTCATCCCGATGCTCTGTTTCTCCGCAAGCTTCGTCAAGATGGGTTACCCAAGCCGTTTGTAATGCATTTCAGAAACCAAGACTTTCAATCAGCGGTTAAAATAGGGTTTGGCCACAGGTTCTAAAGTGGTTCAATGAACCTCTTTACCTTTTTAGCTCTTGTTTTTTATCTTTTTGTAAAAATTTGTCCATTTTTTTAAAAGTTCTTTTAGTGCTTTGGCCCTATGGCTGATTTTATTTTTTTCTTCCCGGGTCATTTCGGCTGCATGTCGACCGCTTTCATTGTCTATAAAAATCGGGTCATAGCCAAATCCATGTTCTCCCTTGGGCTGAAAAGCGATTTTCCCTTCCCATTTGCCATGGGCCACCAACGTCTGTCCGTCTGGGGCGCAAGCCGCCATGACACAGGCGAAATAAGCATATCGCTCTGGTTCTGCTAAATTTTGCATTTTGGCGAGAAGCTTGGCATTATTTTTTTCATCTGTGGCATCAGGTCCGCTATAGCGGGCAGAGTAAACACCTGGCTCTCCACCTAACGCCGGGACCACCAGGCCGGAATCATCAGCAAGACTTACCAATCCTGTCAACTCACATACTGTCCTGGCCTTTTGAAGTGCATTTTCTTCAAAAGTTTTCCCCGTTTCAGGAATTTCTCCTATATTGGGGAAACTGTCTAGACCAAGAACTTCCAGTTCTGGACACAATGTGCTTAGAAGTTCTCTGATTTCCTTAATCTTTCCTTTATTGCGTGTTGCTAAAACAATTTTAGACATGCCTGCCCTCTTCATCTGATAGAGATATTTTTAGTGTTTTTATCTTTTAAAGCCAGGACCGGGGGGAGATAGATGGAAACAGTTGTCCCTTGTCCCACCTTACTTTTGAGCTCCAACCTGCCTCCTATATCCTCAATTATTTTTTTGGTCATAGCAAGCCCCAGACCAGAGCCTTTTTTTTTGGTGCTAAAAAAAGGATTAAAGATTTTGACCAGGTGCTCGGGGGGGATACCTGGCCCTGTATCTTTAATCTGGAGACAGAGCATTTTTTCTTCCATGAAGGTCTTGATCCGGAGTTGTCCGCCATCAGGCATGCATTCAATGGCATTCTTGATAATATTTATCAGACCTTGTTTAATCAACCCCGGATCGGCCTTGGCCATAGGCAAACCAGGCTTAAGCTCCAGAGTAACTTGGATTTTTTGTTTTTTACAGCCTATTCCCAAGAGGTTCATTGTCTCTTTGATAATCTGATGAACTTCAACTTCCGAGATATCTGTTTTTGTCGGACGGGCAAAATTAAGGATACTTTTTAAAATTTCGTCCAGCCGTTTGGATTCGTCAAGAATGATTCCGGCCTTTTTTTGAGCCTTTTTACTCAGTTCTGGCATTTTGAGTAAGCTATTGGCAAATCCGCCAATAGCAAAGAGAGGGTTTCTGATTTCGTGAGCAATGTAAGTAGATAGTTCACCGATGGCAGCCATTTTCTCTGACTGCTGTAGTTTTTTTTCAAGAAAAGTACGTTCAGTTATGTCCCGGCGCATTTCCAGCAGGTGCGTGATGCGCCCCTCATTATCTTTGACCGGATAAATATATATGCGAAAATATTGTAAGTGCCCCTGGCTATCAGTTCTGGAGTGGAGAGCCTCGGCCTTGCGGCCGGTTCTTAGAACAGTCTCAAAAGGGCAATGTAGATTGGCTTCTTTGCAAGACTGACTTGCTTTGTCCCAGGTAGACCAGCATGGCCTGCCCAGGATATCTGTTTTAGACAATCCAAGGCGCTGGCTGACGTTTTTATTTGCGTCAAGGATAATTTTATCCCTATCAAGGATGAGAATGTCTTCATGCATCTCGTTAATAATGGTCTGGAGCATATTTTGAGTGTGGGAGAGATTAGTCTGACAACTCAAGCATAATTTTTCTTGGACGAGGGTTTGCCATAAGTAAGAGGCTGTTTGTGAATCAATAATAGATATGGACGGCGAAAGGTTACGGCGTAAGTCGTGAGCAAACTCCGGACCGTTTTTAAGAAAAATAATGGTGTTGATATCCGGGATTTGGGCCAACATATCCTGATAGTGATCAAAGATACGGATCCCGGCCGAGGTGATAACTTGGGCGAGATCTGGCTCAAGCCGTGTGTCGGCTATACCCAGGATTTTTACCTCCGGAAACAAGGTGGGCAAGTCATATTTTTGGGCGAGGTGGACCATGTCCCGGATAAAGTCATCCGCTTTGACCAGAGCAAGGCGATATTGGGGCGTGTTGTGGTGCATGGTTTTGTCTCCGGGCAAGGGCCGCTTCATTGCTGGTCATTGAGGTCTAAAATTTCCGAAGTCATTGTTTTAAGGTCGATAAAGAAAATTTTGCCCACTAAATTAGCTTTTCTTTGGGTCAGAATATTTATGGCTTCAGCGCATTGAATAGAGGCTATGAGACTAACGATAGGAGCCAGACAACCCAATTCAATCTCAGCGGATTGACTTTCCTGGCCGAGCCAGAAGTCAACAGGCCCCTTGTGTCCGGGTGTTATTGTGGCGGCAAATCCTGTCCAGCCGGCAACTGCTCCGGATATCAGTGTAAGGCCTGAGTTTACGGTGTGTTCGAGTAGAACTTGTCTAAAGCCAATTCCACCCAGGGCATCAATGACCAGATCAACCTTGCTTAAAAGTGGAGGCAAGGAAGATTCATCCAGAAATTTGGGAATGATTTGGCATTTAACAAATGGGTTAATGGACTGAATACGGCGTTTTGCCGCATGAACTTTTGGGGTCCCCAAGGTCTCTTGGGTGGAAAGAACCTGGCGGTTTAAATTGCTTTCTTCAAATACATCGCCGTCAGCTATGATAATCTGGCCCACTCCTGTCCGTGCCAGGCTTTCTGAAATATATCCGCCCAGTCCACCAGCACCGACAATAAGTACTTTGCTTTTGGCCAGGGCCTGTTGGTCTTTGGTGGACAATGCTTTAAAGTTTCTTAAGTATCGATCTGGAATTATATTGTAGCTTAAAGCTAAATTGTGGGCAGAGTGAAGGTCCAGGTCAAATTCGTCTGCCAAACGAGCAAGCTCTTGCGAGGAGATCCTGTTTATTGATTGAGAAGTGTCCTTTGTACTCGCCTGAATGAGTTTTTGTTTAAAGTCAGTATCAGTCATTTTATCCCCCACCAACGGCTGGGAAAATACCTACACGATCCTTATCCTTAAGTTTTGTATCCAGGGTGGCCTTTTTGCCATTAACAAAGACAATTTTTACTTCTTCTTCCGGGATGCCAAGTTTTTTGATTAACTGGGCTACATCCTGTCCTGCCGGCAAATCGATTTGACCCCCCGGAGGAGCATATCCTGATAACGTAGCAAAACATTTAACTTCTATCATAATTCTCCTCGTAAAGGCTGATTTGGGTTGAGAGCAATGAGTATAAAAAAAAGGGCAGACTAGATAGCCTGCCCATAGCGCAAAAACGAAGGATTAACAAGGATCAGTTAAACATCGGCTCTGGCTTTTTGCAGTTCCTCCACGGTAAAATCCCAGACAGTGTTGTGAGGAGGCAGTTTTTCTTTGGCGAAGAAGTCCGGGAGCTGATCGTGGGCTTTGGTAAAGCCTGCATCCTTGTTGAAGGAGTACTCATCTTTGAGAATCTCAATGCCTGCTTTGACAATATCATCTGGGGTGAAGTCTATCCCATACTTGGCGCTGATCATCTTGGCAATTACATCCAGGGCATCTTCAGTATCCAGAACAGCGAAGGCGACAAATAGGCACATGCCAGTGGCGTCAATGGCGGCTGTAGCTATTTGGAGGTTTTTGGATATTTCAATGTTGCCCTCTTTACCTAAAGGATTGACGTCTCCACCAACTTTCAGGATATTTTGACATACTCCATAACCAGCAGTGTGGTCAGCGCCCATTGGGGTGGTGGCGTAGGTGACTCCAACGCCCTTGACCGCGCGCGGATCATAAGCTGGAATGGCCTGACGTTTAACCACGGGGACTCTTTCTACTCCCAGGGCCTCGCCGGTAAAGGCTGAACCATTGGCGATAATCCGGCCCAGATAGTCATTAGGATCATAAATACGTTTCATCAGGTCAATGGCTGCCTGTCCATCGCCCCAGGGTATAACCCCTCCTTCCATGGCTACGGCTATGGTGTTACCCATTTCAATGGTGTCCAGGCCAAGATCGTCACAGAGGCGATCCAGTTGGGCAATCTGATCTAAATCCTTGATGGTTGTGTTGGCGCCAAAGGCCCAGACAGTCTCATATTCAAAGCCAGAGGTGAGATACTCTCCCTTTTCGTCGCAGTAGGCCTGGGAGCACTGGATAATACAGCCTGCGTGACAGCCTTCTTTGACTACGCCCCCTCTTTTCTCAATGATCTCGACCATTTTCTCGCCACTGATATCCGCAGCTGATTCAAAACGACCCTCACGGAAGTTTTTGGTCGGAAAGGCGCCGGCTTCATTGATGATATTTACAAGAATTGCCGTGCCATAGGATGGGAGTCCCTGGCCTGTGACAGGGTGGTTACGCAGAATTTCCACCCATCTCTTGGCTGCTGTCTTGAATGTTTCTGGGTCCGCAGGTTGTGCTGCTTTTGCTCCGGAGTCATCAACGACAATGGCTTTAATCTTTTTTGAACCCATTAAAGCGCCGAGGCCACCACGTCCTGCAGCCCGAGCAGGTCTGCCTTTGGGATCTGTGAACTGGATAGAGGCTCCCAAACGCAAGGTTTCACCGGCAGGTCCGATGACCATGATACCGACCTTTTGGCCGAACCTTTCGAAGAGCTTGGCTGAAGTTTCATAAGTGCCAAGACCTGCCAGTTCGGGAGTTTCAATAATCTGTACCCCATCTTTATTAATGAAAATGGTCATCAGTGGGCTATCTGGCTCTGGCTTATCCTCCACTACTATACCCATAAGACCTAATTTAGCCAGTTTTTGAGAAAATACCCCGCCAGAATTGGATTCTTTGATGCCACCGGTTAAAGGTGATTTACCCCCAACCGAAATTCGCCCTGTATTAGCAGCAATTGTTCCGGTTAAAAGGCCGGTTGCAATGACCAGCTTATTGTCTTTGCCCAAGGGATGACAGGTGGGAGGAACCTCTTTGCGCACTATCCTGGAAGTTAATGCTCTTCCGCCAAGACCTGCGTAATCGCCACTTAGTTCTTCAAATGCGAACTCTTTTTTTTGAATGTTAATGCGTAATAAACGTGTCATTGATACCTCCTGATTTTTAAACTGCTTTTGCAGTATTTATGTCATCTATGGCTCAAAGGTGTTTAGATAGCAATGTATAATAGTGAAATGTTCACCTGTAAAGCCATAAATAACTACTTTTATATTAAGCAGTTTTTTTAGGTTAAAGCAACATAAAACTTAATTAAAAACGTTGTGTTGTTTGACATATTTTTATTATGTGACTGAAGACATAATAAGTTTGAACTGTCTTAATTTTTATGAGCGACAAGTCAATTGAAGTTAAGAAAACTAATACTTGCCATGTGGGTATAAAATTTGCTAAAAATTTAAAAAAAATGAACAAGCCCTTGAGGTAGATATGTCTTTTTTGAAGGCTCTGATTATCCATCCTGACCGTGAAGTCTCTGCTACTTTACGCGAGTATTTAGCCAAGGAGGATCAGATTAAAATCCTTGGCGAGGCCATGACTTCTTTTGAGGCTTTGGAGCTTTTGGAAAACATCGCCTATGATGTTTTTTTTCTGGGTATAGATCTTCCCAACGGGGTTGACGGGATAGAGTTGGCCCAGATTCTCAATCAACGCAAACAAAGGCCGGCCTTGGTCTTTATTGCTTCAGATGAACACATGGCCTTCAAGGCCTTTGAGGTTGGTGCGATAGATTACTTGTTGTGGCCTTTCCCGAAGGCCAGACTACAAAAAACAATTGAACGTTTGCTTAGAGTTTCTCCGCAATTGCGTATTATTGAGAGAAGCAAGCTCAAAAAATCAGAAGATGATGAGACCGTACATATTGCCCTGGGGGAGGAGGAGGAAGATTTAATTATTAAAGCCTTGCGCCAGGCCTGGGACTATAAACAGTACAAGAAGGTGGAAATTGAGAAATTGCCAATTAATCAGGATGGTAAACTTTTGCTCATACCCTATAATCAAATAGTTTTTGTGGAGGCCTTTGAGGATTATAGCTACGTGCACACGGCCAATGACAAGTATTTAACGTCCTATCGTCTCAAGAACCTGGAGGAAAGGCTGAGGCAGTATCGTTTTTTTCGGGTGCATCGGAAATACCTGGTCAACCTGGATATGGTTACAGAGATAGCTTCTTTACCCGGAAGCAATTTCATGCTTAGAACTGCAGGTAAAAAAAGGATAGAGTTGCCTATCAGCCGACGGAGAATCGGGGAATTAAAGCAGATACTCGGGCTGTAAAATTCTTTGTTAACAAATTCGTTGCCTTTAAAAATTATAAAACCGTTCAACTATATCTTTAAACCTTTAGTCGATTATCTTTCTTTTTTTAGCCTGCCTAAGGTTAAATTTAAGTTGAGAAAATTCCTTGTTTTGATATATAGTTAAGTAAATTAAGGTTACGATTTGGCCATAAGGAGGCACTTTTCAATTTGTGGCCAGAGCTAAAGGAGGAAAAGATGGAAACAAAAGGCGCGCTGGACGCTCTTTTACATGAGGAGAGAGTTTTTAGGCCTCTACCCCAGTTGGTCATTGAGGCCAACGTTAATCCGCAAGAATATGCTGAAGCCATGAAGTTGGCCTCTGAAGATTATCTGAAGTATTGGGAGGAAGCAGCCAAAGAACTGGACTGGTTTAAAAAGTGGAATCAGGTGCTGGATGATTCTAATGCTCCTTTTTACAAATGGTTTGTGGATGCAAAGTGTAATATTGTCTATAATGCCCTTGACCGACATATAGAGACAGCCAACAAAAACAAGCTGGCGTTGATCTGGGAGGGAGAACCGGGCGATACCAAAAAGCTAACCTATTATGAGCTGTACCGGGCTGTAAACAGGTTCGCCAACGCCCTTAAAACTTTAGGTATTAATAAAGGTGATCGGGTAGTTTTGTACTTGCCTCCTCTGCCGGAGACCATGATTGCCATGCTGGCCGTGGCCAAGATCGGGGCCGTGCACAGCATGGTTTTTGCCGGATTTTCAGCTAAGGCCTTGAGAGATCGCATCATTGACGCTGAGGCCAAGTTAGTCATTACCGCTGACGGATTTTATCGCAACGGACGAGTGGTTAACTTGAAAAAGGTAGTTGACCAGGCCCTTGTGGATGGATGTGACTGTGTGGAGACAGTAGTCGTTGTGCACAGGGCCAGTGTGGAAATGGAAATGGTGGATACCAGAGATATTTGGTATGAAGACCTTGTCCGCCAGGAGAGTCCTGTTTGTCCGACCGAAGTAATGGACTCCGAAGACATGCTTTTCCTGCTCTACAGTTCAGGCACGACAGGTAAGCCAAAAGGAATAGTGCATACTCATGGTGGCTATATGGTGGGTGTGCACAGAAGTTTGAAGTGGGTTTTTGATATTAAGCCCACGGATATTTTTTGGTGCACGGCTGACGTTGGTTGGATTACCGGGCATAGCTATGTTGTCTATGGACCTCTTATGGTTGGGACAACGACTATAATGTATGAAGGCCACCCACTCTATCCGCAGGCAGATAGACTCTGGGATATAGTAGAGCGTTATGGTGTTACTATTTTTTATACCGCTCCGACTTTGATCAGGATGCTTATGCGTTTTGGCTCACAATATCCCAAAAAACATGATCTATCCACTCTAAGACTTCTGGGGTCAGTTGGAGAGCCCATAAACCCCGAAGCCTGGGTTTGGTTTTATACAAATGTGGGCCGTTCGGAATGTCCTATTATGGATACTTGGTGGCAGACCGAGACAGGTTCTTTTATGATCAGCCCCTTGCCCATTACGTTGCTCAAGCCCGGTTCCGCTACCAAGCCTTTACCTGGCATTGAAGCCGATGTAGTGGATGAAGAAGGAAATCCTGTACCGCCGGGTAAGGGAGGGCTTCTGGTTATCAAGAAGCCTTGGCCGTCTATGCTGCGCACATTGTACAAAAATCCCGAGAGGTATAAGAAAACCTATTGGGAAAAGTTCCCGGGCATGTATTTGGCCGGAGACGTAGCTCGCAAGGATGAAGACGGCTATTTCTGGATCCAGGGACGTTCTGATGATGTCCTGAATATTGCCGGACACCGAGTTGGTTCTGCTGAGCTTGAAAGTGCCTTTGTCTCCCACCGGGCAGTTGCAGAGGCAGCAGTCATTGGTGTGCCAGATAAGATAAAAGGCGAAGTTGCCAAGGCCTTTGTGATTTTGAGTGAAGATGTCGAAGTTGAAGATCCCGACGAACTGATAAAAGAACTTAAAAGGCATGTCCGCAATGAGCTTGGCCCCGTTGCAGTAGTCAAGAGCATTGAGTTCAGGGATAAACTGCCCAAGACCAGGAGCGGGAAAATTATGCGCCGCATCCTGAGAGCCCAGGAATTAGGCGAAGAGGTTGGCGATACTTCAACTTTGGAAGATTAGAAAGCTGCAAAAGCAAGGGATAAAGGGTGTATTTTGTCTTGCCCTTTATCCCTTGATACTGGTTTATCCCTTACTCCTTACCCCTTTCTCCTTAATCCTTTATTATTTCTTTCCACTTTTTTTGCTTTTCCCAGGAAAATCCTCCAGGAACACAGGGCCAGATAGAATTATTCTGAAACAAAGGCTCATCTAAAGGATAGGGAGAATGCTCCTGTGCCTTAGAAAAAAGTTTGCTGCCAGGTATAGGAGTATAATAGGCTAGCTCAGGCCTTATGCCCCATTCTTTGACCTTTTTAATGGCCAGTTCGATTTCCTCATCTTTTTGTCCTGGGAGGCCAAAGAGGATATAAGCAGCAATATCTTTACGCTTAAACCCTGCCCGTAATATATTTTTTATTCCCCTCTGCCACTCCTCTTCAGTCAGTTTCGCGTCCAATCTGTTTTGAAAATCAGCACTTTCCAAGCCTAAACGAATAGTAGTCAGGCCGGCTTTTTTTAATTTGTGACAGACATCCTGGCTTAAATAGCGAATGTGCATTGCATTGGGAGTGTGCAGCCTTAAACGAAGGCCTTTTTTGTGGATGAGTTCAAGAAAAGGCCAGAGCCACTTATCAGGGTTAACCAGCAATGCATCATCATAAAAGGCAAAATCACGAGTTCCCCGTTGAAATTGGGCGTATGTTTCTTCAAAAACCAGGTCAGCCTCTTTTTGTCTAAATCCTGAGAAGAGCTTATTGCTGGCACAATAAGCACAGTGAAAAGGACAACCGCGGGACCCTAAGATTGGCGCAAAATTTGTCTCAGGATAGAGGTCCAGGGCCAGGGTCAATCCTGCATGTTTTGGGAGTGGAGGCGGGCTAATATCTAAAAGGCGCCAAAGGGACTGCCAGTTGTTTTGGTTTTCTAATGGTCCTTTTATGACAAGATCAACATCCAAGCACTGGGCATGTTCAAAACAAAGGGAGGCATAGATTCCTCCCAGAACAATGGGAATATGGGGCCAGGTCCTGCGTATCATTCTGATAGCGGTGATCACCCCTGGGTACCAGTAAGTCATGATGGAGGTGACCAGAACGAGGTCCGGGGGAGGAGAAAGCCTAGGCAAGGCTTGTTCAACGGCCTGCAAGGGCAGCCCGTAGCGGCTGTAGTTGCGCGGAACATGGGCCAAAAGAGAAGGCCTGGGCAAATGGACTTTGGGATAATGCCCTTGACCATAGCTTTTTGGCCGGGGCCAGTTTATGTCGGCCCAGGTTTTATCCAGACAGTCTAAAAGAGCTACTCTGGCCCCTGCCTTTCTGAGCATGTCCAAACAAGCCAGGAGTCCTACAGGCCTGGACCAGAGATTATAAGCGGCAAAATCATATATCCAGGGGTTAAGGCCTAAAATTCGCGGGGCGTAAGGATCAGGGGAGGAAGCCCAGATAATCTCGGGCCACCTGGGCCTCTTTGCAAGAGGGGTCAAGCTCGAGGATTTGTCTAAACCACTTTTTGGCCTGTTCATTTTCACCAGCCCGGACCAGGTATTCTGCCAGGTTTAAGATAATCTGAGGATTTTCTGGGTTGGCTTCCACTCCCTGCTGTAACAAATTAACGGCTAGGAGCAGCTGTCCTTTTTGTAGATACAGTTTTGCAGTGAGGATATAGCCAGGGATATAGCGCCAGTTTTTATCAATGCTTAATTTTGCGTATTTGAGGGCCAGGTCTGCCTGGCCCTGTTTTAAGTATAGTTGAGCCAGGTTATAAGCGGCAAATTCCGGAGTGAGATAAGTAAGAATAGATAAAGCCTTTTTAAAGGCTTGTTCAGCTTGAGAATATCTCCCCTGGACCAAGTAAACTTGGCCCAGGTTGTTCCACGCCTCTGCATAATTTTGATCCAGTTGTATAGCTTTTAAAAAGGCTTGTTCAGCTTTTGGGTCTTCCCCCATGGCCATATAGGTCAGGCCCAGGTCAAAATAGAGGCGAGGATTGTCCTCCGCTTTAGGCTCAATGAGTAAAAGCTGTTGTAAGGCCAGCCTGGGTTCGCCCTCTACCAGATATCTTTCAGCCAGTTCCAGACGAGCCTGGACTTGTTCAGGGGTAACTATTTCTTTAGGGCCTATCTTTGGAGCGCAAGCCACAAGAAATAGCACCGCAAGCAATAGAATCTTTGGACGTAAATGGTAGTATGTAATTTGTGATGCGTTTGTTTTTGTCACTATAAAACCAATTAAGCAGATTAAATAACCTTATTTAATGAGTATTCGATGATAGCCTCGGCCCCACGAGACATGAGTTCGGGGATTAGCTCACGGACTTTGTTTTCCTCGACAACAATTTCTACGGAAAGCCATTCTTTGTGGTACAGGTTGGCTACAGTAGGCGCGGTCATGCTGGGCAGCACATCCATGACCTGCTCCATCTTTTCTTTAGGCACATTCATTTTCAGGCCAACCAATTTATCCGCACGCAAGGCCCCTTGGAGCAAGGTGTTGATAGTTTCTATTTTATGCCGTTTCCAAGGGTCTTCCCAAGCTTTTTTGTTGGCAATTAGCTGAGTATTGGTCTGTAAAAGTTCTGCAATGATGCGTAGGCCGTGGGCCTTGATGGTTGTTCCTGTTTCTGTGACTTCGACTATGGCATCGACCAGACCTTCCACAACCTTGGCTTCTGTAGCTCCCCAGGAAAATTCCACTTCTACTGGAATATTGGCGTTTTTAAAATATTTGACAGTGAAATTCTTTAATTCTGTAGCAATTTTTTTCCCGGCCAGGTCTTCTGGTCGTTTGTATGGTGAATCACCAGCCACGGCCAGTACCCAGCGGGCTGGACGGTTACTTACTTTGGAATAAATCAGATCGGAAACCACTACTACGTCGGACTCATTTTCTAAAATCCAGTCTTTACCGGTAAGACCGGCATCAAGGGTGCCGGATTCAACATATCTGGACATCTCCTGGGCCCTGCATAAGGAGCATTGCAGTTCCGGGTCATTGACTTCCGGGAAGTAATTTCTGTGATGGGGCTTGATCTTCCATCCTGCCCGAGCAAAGAGGCGCATGGTTGCTTCCTGAAGTGAACCTTTGGGGATGCCTAGTTTTAAAATTTTATCGTTAGCGTTCATTTACTTATATACCTCCTTGGGATCAAAGACTTTGGGCGAGCAAAGCTTTTCTTCACCGTTTTCCAGTTTGCGATAAAAGCAACTTTTATACCCCTCATGACAGGCAGCACCTCCCACCTGGTCCACAATAAAAAGCACTGTATCCAGATCACAGTCAAGGCGAATTTCTTTTATTTTTTGCACATGACCGGAAGTTCCACCTTTATGCCAGAGGGTTTTCCGACTACGGCTATAATAATGGGCCTCACCAGTTTCAAGTGTTTTATTCCAAGCTTCTTCATTAATATAAGCCAACATTAAAACTTCACCAGTTGCGGCTTCCTGAACGATAGCCGGGACTAGGCCGTTTCCTTTAGCAAAGTCTGGTTTCAATGTTTTTCCTCCATTTATTTTGGTTGAGTGGCGGAGTGATTTATTGGTTGACTGCTGGTATTGGATCTAATTGTAACTATTACTTACTTAACCTTAACCACTCAACTATTTAACTTTGTTCTTACAATCAATTGTCCACACGCAGCGCTTATATCTTGTCCTTTGCTTTTGCGTAATATAGCGGTCATGCCCTTGGACCAGAGAATTTGCTCAAATTTTAAGATATCTTTCTTTTCAGGAGCCCTGTATTTTGAATCCGGGCCGGGATTGTATGCTATGAGATTGATTTTGCATTTAACTCTTGAAAGCAATCGAACCAGTTGCCTTGCATGCTCTGGCGTGTCATTTACTCCGCCCAGCAAGACATATTCAATAGTGATCCTCTCTCGCCTGGCCAGGGGATATTCGGCCAGCACGGACACCAACTCGTTCAGATCCCACCTGGCCGCTTTGGGCATAATTTTTTGCCTTAGTTCCTGTGTCGGGGCGTGGAGAGAAACTGCCAAAAGCGCCAGTTTTGATTGTCCAAACTCTTGCAAAACTCCCTTAATTCCGACAGTGGACAAGGTCGTTTTGCGCCTGGAGAAGTTGAGACCCAATGGGTGATTTATGATTTGCAGAGCCTCTTTAACTTCTTTCCAGTTGAGAAGGGGTTCTCCCATGCCCATAAAGACCAGATTGGTCAAGTGCTTGGGGGAGTTTTTTTTCTGCAGATAGTCTTGGGCCACCAGGATTTGGGCAGCAATTTCATGGCTGTACATATTGCGTTGAAAGCCCATCTGGCCAGTGCTGCAAAAGGTACAGGCCAGGGAGCAACCTACTTGTGAGGACAGGCACTGCGTGTAGTGATCCTTTTCCGGGATAAGGACAGTTTCGATTAGCTTTTCGTCCTCAAGGGCCAGTAGAAATTTGACTGTTCCGTCTTTACTTTCTTTTGTGTCCCTGATTTCGGGCCATTTAATGCAAAAGTTCTGAGCAAGAATTTTTCGCAGTGGCTTTGATAAATTGGTCATCAGGGAGAAGTCTTTTACCCTTTTGGCCCAAAGCCAGTACCAGAGCTGTTTGGCCCTGAATTCCTTTTCCCCCCTGTTTATAAGCCAGTGGGAGATTTGGTCAAAATTTAAACTCAGGATGTTTTTGGTCTTATTTTTCAAGGTTCGAAGTTCGAGGCTTGATCTTTCCTGCCTTCTGCTTACTTTACTTGTTGTGGAAAGTTATCCAACTTGGGAAGTCCCGCCAAAGGCGGGACTTCCCAACCTTCCTGTATCATCCTTCTTACGTTTCGCATACTAGCAAATATGACTCACTTAAGACAACTTTTCCTTGTCTTTGTACTTGCGAACAAAGGTAATAGCCTCGTCCACATTGGTCACATCGCCGGCTATCTGGGCCTGGAGCAATGCATCGCGAATTAGTCCTACCAATGGTCCGGGCTTGATGCCTGTATACTCCATGATCTGATGGCCGTTAAGCAACGGCTCAAGCATTTCCTCACTGATATCGGCACGGTCGAGCATTTTTATGTTGTGATTGAATTCTTTGTAGCTGCCGTTTCTGGCCTTAATATCGGCGCGCACCATTTCGATGAGTCGTGGGTACTCATCCAGGCTTTTAAATCTGCGGATACCTTTATCAGTGAGCATAAAATGAAAGCGCATATGATGCCGGACAAGGTGGCAGATAAGGTCGATTTCTTCAGGGTCAAAACGGAGTCTTTTTAGTATTTTCCTGGTCACTTTGGCCCCGACCTGATGGTGTTGGTAGAAAGTCATTTGCTGGTCGTAGATTTCCCCGGTGTAGAGCTTGCCAACGTCGTGGAACAGGCAGGCCAATGTTCCATACCAGTCATAGGGAAGTTCTTCTGGATAGCGACGCATGACTTGGACAGTGTGTTCCCATACGGTTTCCTCGCCTTCTTCGGGATTTTTGATCTGTTTGACACGACTCAGGGCTGCCAGCTCCGGGATGAGGCCGTGCAGGATCATGCTCTCAAATAAGAGTTGGACAAAGGTCCACATATTCTCTGCTTCCACCTTGCGCCATTCATCCATTATGTCTGAAACCGAAACATAATCCAGTACTCTCCTGGCCGCCCTGACAATGGCCAGCCAAGTGTTTCCTTCAATAGGCAGATGATAATTGGCAGAAAAGCGTAAAGCTCGCACAGCTCGTAGATAATCTCTTTTCAATGCCTCATCGGGAATTCCTTGCAAACAAATATGTCCGGAATTTAAATCTTCAAAACCGTCATATACGTCTTTGGGAGTAGGAACATAGGGACAGGCCAGGCTCATGGGCAGTTCGTCTTTTTGTGCCAACTGCTTTAAAAGTCTGGGAGTGAGCCTGGCCACGGTGCTTTCTGTGTAAGAACTTTCCAGTACATCTGCAGGGTAGAAGTGAAAGATGATTTCCCCTTGCTTAAGACTGGCGATTAATGACTCGTCTTGTGTATTGTGTATGTGGGGAAAAAGTTTTTTCAAACCTTCAAAATCCAGGTCAGTACAGATATCCACGATCATGTTGGTATTCTGCAGAGCTTTTTCCTGCAGGGGGGCATTGATAATATAGGCATCATAGCCATTACGCATAATTGTTTTACAGATTGAAACAGCGTCTTTTATGGGTTGGGGCATAAGTTTCTCCTTTAATTCCACAAATTCATTTCATCCAGTGGAATATTTATGAAGATGAGAATGCAGTTTATTGGATACTCTCCAAGAAAACTATAAATGGATTTGTCACCGTCTTCAATGTTTCACATTGTAAACTTTATAATCTCAATGAGAGCGAAACTCAACAAGTTGATAGTCGGCTATACTTTCAACTTTCCCCGCCACTCAGACCAGGAACCAATATTTAACTGAGCGAGTTTTCGGGGTAATTCTTCGACGATTTGAAAGGCTTTGTCCGGTCGCATGAAGTTGGCCGTGCCTATCTGAATGGCAGTGGCCCCGACCAGGATAAACTCCAGGACATCCTCCACAGTGCTAATGCCGCCAATGCCTATAACTGGCAGATCAGTACAATTTACCACTTCATAAACCATTTTCAGGGCAACTGGTTTAATAGCTGGCCCGGAAAGGCCACCAATAACATTAGCCAGCATGGGCTTTTGGGTATAAATATTAACAGCCATTCCGCTTAAGGTATTAATTAGAGACAAAATATCTGCACCGGCCTTTTCAACGGCCCTGGCTATGACTTTGATGTCAGTAACGTTGGGACTTAATTTGACAATGACAGGTTTATTGCAGGCACTTTTTTTGACTGCTTCCGTGACCTGGGCAGCCATATCAGGATCCTGGCCAAATAGCACTCCTCCCTCTTTCACGTTGGGGCAGGAGATATTTACTTCCAGGGCAGCAATGCCTTCCTCCTGGGCCAAAATTTCAGCCAACCTGGCAAATTCTTCCTTGGTCTGGGCGTAAAGATTGGCAATGATGGCTGTTTCCTTCCAGGGCAGCTTGGGTAATTTATGAGCCAAAAATTTTTCTACGCCAATGTTTTGCAAGCCAATGGCATTGAGCATTCCGCATGGGGTTTCCACAATTCGAGGGACGGGATTACCTTTTCTGGGCTTTAAGGATAACCCTTTGACCACTATTCCTCCCAGGGCGGATAGATCTCCGTATGGGGCAAACTCCAGACCGTAACCAAAGGTTCCTGAGGCAGTTAGGATGGGGTTTTTTAAACACAATTTCCCCAGGCTTACGGTAGTTATTGGGTTTGTTGAATTTGTCCGGCTCATTTCAACAGCATCTCATATCTTTATTTCATCAGCCCAAAATACCGGGCCAAGGGTGCAGGTTTGAATGTAATCATCATTTTTATTTTTGGTTACACAACCGAGACAGGCTCCAATGCCGCAGGCCATTTTGTTTTCTAAAGAAACCTGTACCCTGGCGTGAAATTCCAGGGCGAACCTGTGAACAACCTTTAAAAAGGGATAGGGGCCGCAGGCCAAAATAGTACCTTTGGAAGCAAAATCCTGGATGCGGAGACGCAGGTATTGTTCAAAATATTTTAAATCCTGTTCAGATTCCTGCTGCTTATGCTCTTTTTTTACCTGTTCTGGTATGAGGTCAAAGGGATAGCAGGAAATGTTCAGGCGATGGCCAAACAAAAAATTAATCAGCTCTGGCCGCTTGTGGGTCCTGGTCAGGCCAATAAAAGGGGCAAGGCCCATGCCTCCGGCTATGATAAGCAGAGGTTTATTCTGATCAATACTAAACCCTTTGCCC
Organism: Desulfovulcanus sp.; assembly: GCF_982781345.1. Lineage (NCBI taxonomy): Bacteria > Pseudomonadati > Thermodesulfobacteriota > Desulfovibrionia > Desulfovibrionales > Desulfonauticaceae > Desulfovulcanus > Desulfovulcanus sp. Next base: position 41,482 of record NZ_CEYAEZ010000008.1, on the reverse strand, counting down.
AGCGGGCCCCAGACCGTGATCCGGTCACCTTTGGTTAGGTACGACAAAAGCTCTGTGCCTCGGCCAACTACCTGGAAAAATATGTGTAAATAGTCGCTGGTTAGCTCACAAATGGAAAACGGTCTGGGCCAGAGAGGGTCTTTGCCCCAGGCCGTTGGTCTCAGCATAACAAACTGGCCAGGGGTAAATTGCCAATCTGGCGGCTCAAGATAAAGGTGGCAAAAATCTTGTGAACATGAAAAGTCTATGTGCTTGATTTTTAGGTCAAGACAGTGATTCATAATTTAAACTTCTTTACGGTAAGTTGTTAGTTTACGGGCCAGGGCCAGGCCTTTGTCTCCACCGCCAGCCATACGGGCCAGCTCATGTAAAGACTTTTTGTTGTCAAGCTCGGTACACAGGGTGTATGTTTGGTCGTTTATAATCTTCTTTTGTACCTGAAAGTGTTTATCCGCCAGGCAGGCTAGTTGCGGCCAATGTGTGATCAAGATTACCTGTCTGTCCTGAGAGAGTTTTTTTATTTTCTCTCCCACTCTGGACAAGGTGATTCCTCCAATGCCTGCGTCGACCTCATCAAAAAGCAAGGTGGGCAGGTTCTTTTCAGATTGCAGACCCACCAGTGCAAGTAAAAAGCGGGAAAGCTCGCCGCCGGACGCGATTTTGTCCAGAGGTTGGGGAGGTTGGCCGGGATTGGGCACCCATAAAAGCCTGACCTTCAATTCATTTATTTGTGGATAAACTTCTTCAGAGTAGAGGTCAAATTGAATCTGGATGTGCTCGGAAAAGCCCAGGTTTTTTAATTCTTCTTCAAGGGCCTGCTTAAGGACTTTTGCTGCTTTTTTTCTTTGCTCATTAAGGCTGTCAATGATTCGGTTTAAATTTTGAGCCAGTTCCTTTTCTTTGCGCTCCAGCTGTCTTAGACTTAAGGTGCTGGCATCAAGAAAGGACAGGTTTTGTTCAATCTCCTGTTCAAGAGCCAGGATTTCGTCCAGACTTTTGTTTAATTTGCGTTTAAGCCGGGCCAGCTCAAAGAGCCTGGCTTCAATGGCCTCTACATTGCTTTCCTCTGTGTCTATGGGAACAGACTTTAAGGTTCTGTCCATATCCTGTAAAATGGCAATCACCCCGTCCATTTCTGTGTCCAGCTGGGCAAATTCTTCATTTTCAGCAAGCCTGGAAATAATTTTTTGCAGCTCGTAAAGATTGTGTAAAAGATTGGTTTCCGGGCTGTGCAGGATATTGAGAGCGCGGTCGATGTTTTGGACAAGGTCTGTCCTGGACTTTAGCCTGGTGAGTTCATCCAGAAGCTCTTCCTCTTCGTTAGGCTTCGGGCTTACACGGGCAATCTCTTCCCTCTGATACTCCAGGAAGTCCTTTTGTGCTGCCAGGTGGGAAATCTTGGCCACCAACTCCTTTTTTTCGCCCAGCACCTGGCGTAAGGCGCGCAGTGCCATTTCTTTTTGGCTTAACAGCTCCGGTTTAGGCAGAAAATAGTCTAATATTTTTGTGTGAAAGGATGGTTTTAACAACTTTTGCTGACCGTGCTGACTGGTATGGATCAAAAGCCTGGGACGAAGAGAGAGGACCTTCTCCTGTGAACTTAAGCTATCGTTAAGGTAAAACCTACTTCGGCCTGTACCAGCAATTAGTTCTCGGCGCAGCAGGATTTCTTCATCATTTAGGATAAACAAGGCTTCGACAACCGCCCTGTCTTTTTCCGGACGAACCATTGTCACGGGGATCTTTTCGCCCAGAATAAAGTCCAGGGCTCTTAAGATAAATGATTTGCCTGCTCCAGACTCGCCAGTAAGAACATTTAAACCCGGATGAAATTCAAGCTCCAGGTCTTCAATAAGGGCTAGGTTTTTGATGCGTAAAAGTTCAAGCATATTATTGGGTTAGGTTGTTTCAATTTTCGGAGTTAATTTACGGGCACATTTCCTTCAATGCTGACAAAGGCTTGCTTGCAGGCTATGCATAAGAGTCTGTGGCCGAACCTTTTTATTAACTTAATTTCAAAGGTTTATTTCAGTCTTGGTTTCTTTCATGCTGGTACAAAGACTTGGACCCATCTAAAACTTGCTTGCGGACAGAGCATAATGGGATATTTTGGGTAAACAGATATTCTTTTTATTATCGATAGTTATGGTCAACATCGAAAGTATTTAGCCCTTTCATCCCGATGTTCTGTTTTTTCCGCAAGCTTCGTTAAGATTGGGTTACCCAAGCCGTTTGTAATGCATTTCAGAAACCAGGACTTTCAATCAGCGGTTAAATGGGGTTTGGTCACAGACTCAAAATATGCTTTTTTCACAAAAGTATATGCTTTATAAAATTTTTAAAAAATTCATCATTTAAAATTCAACATTCAAAATTGCCTACAAAAATCTACTTTTTGCAGGCACGCCTGTTATTTCACGGGGCGAGACCCTGCTTTTTAATCTGTTGCAAAAGCTGAACAAAGAAACTTTTTACGGTTGCATCCTTTTTCTTTAACCGGCGAAGGAAAACATCTGCTTTATTCATTTTTTGCGCTGTTTCAAAGGCCAATAACAATTCTTCCAGACCTTGGCTCATGCGGAAGGTTTTTAAGTTGGTTAAAGCTAAATCAAGCCCCAAACGCCAGTTTTCCGGTTCAATGAGGCTTAAATGAGATTGAATCTGGAGCAAAAGTGGCTCCTGCCCTTTTTGGTTTTGGATAAGATTTAAAATTTCGTTTAATACCTCTTTGTTTTGTGGACCCAGGCATTCCGCATAAATCAGGCATTCCAAGGCGGACCGAGGAAGCATATTCCTGGGATTAAAGCGTAGACCTATGCGAAAGATTTCACCTTTGCGTATGAGTTCTTTAGCCCAGAACAGGCTAAGTTGCAAAGGGGTGGGGGCAGGTTTAAGTTTTCGTCCATTGCTTAAGAGGTACCTATGCCAGAATTGGTAGGCTAGAGAAAAGTCATTGTGTTTTAAGGCAGCAAAGGAACAGGTTACATTTAGCCCCAAGTGAAAATCGTATTGCCTTTGCTCTAAAATAGGGATTAAAAAGGATTTTGTCTTTTTCTCGTCCTGCGCATGAAGCTCGATTAAACCGCTTAACACTTCGGGATCAATGGGTAGCTTTAAAAATAAATCAATGAGATCCTTCTTGTCTACAGCCAGTGCCTGGTTCTGCCAGAGGAAAAAGAGAGAGAGGACAATATTTTTAAAGGCCTGCTGTTCTGACTGTGCTTTGGGACTTATTCCTTTAGCGTAGTGCAGAAGTTTTTGTGCGCGATGTATGGCCAAGTGGTTGTTTTGAATTCTTTCCCACCCGGCGCGGGCTATTGTCTCCGCTTGAGTTTGATGACGTAAATAAAATTTTATGAGCTCCCGGAGCTCTAAAACATGTTCAAAGACCAGGGTTTCTTTACCCGGGATAAATAGAGGAGTGATTTCGTCGCCCAAGTCTTGATTTAGGACCAGGGCGCCGCAGGAGGCTGCCTCAAAAGTGCGAAAGTTTACTTCTCCGGCTATGGCCTCGTTGGGAGCAAGTTTTGTTTGTCCATAAATATCAAGCATCCGGGTAAATTCTATATCCTGGGCTATGTGTGCCTTGAACTCTTGGCGCAAAAATTCAACCAGCCACTTGCGTGCTGGCCTGTGGGCAGTTACCCGGCCGACAAAACTTAAATCATATTTTTTTTTGCTAAAATCTTTCCATTCTTTTTTTATTCCAAACCAAGGTAGCCATTTGACCTTCTCCAGGCCCAGAACTTGTAGTTTATCTACCCATCCTTTTTGAGTAGTCAGGACAAGATCAAAATTGCGGCCATAGAATTTATGCCAGAAAGAGTTCAGGTGGGTATCAATAGACCAGAAAATTTTAGGGCAGGGGAAATGTTCAAGGCCTAAAAGCAGGGTTCTGGGGCCTAGGTTTTCCTGTTGAATAATCAGGTCGGGATTAAAGCCTTGGACATTGGGATGGAGGCTTAGATCAAGAAGTTCACCTGGTGGCGGGTTAAGATTTAAGACTTTAGCTCCGAGTTCTTCTAGAGCTCTTGCGAGGCTTAGGTGGATGCCTAAAATTCGTAATGCGTGATTTCTGGTCTGAGATTCGTATTTGTTCACAGTATTAAGCACCCAACTTAACCCTCCAACTCTCTATCTATTTTTGTTTCAGGCGCGGATCCAGAATGTCACGTAAAGTCTCTCCGAGTAAATTATACCCCAAAACAGTAAATAAGATGCAAAGGCCGGGGAAAATAGATAGCCAGGGAGCAATCTCAAGGACATCTTTTCCCTCCATGAGCATGTTGCCCCAGCTAGGCGTAGGCGGTTGAACTCCCAGGCCCAAAAAACTTAAAGCGGATTCCGTGAGAATGGCCGAGGCAGCCCCCAAAGTGGCCGAGACCAGGACCGGGGCCAGGGCATTAGGCAGGATATGAACGAATAATATCCGCCATAGTCTTGCACCACACAGTTTTGCCGCGAGGATAAATTCTCTCTGGCGCAAAGACAGGGTTTCTGCCCTGACCAGCCTGGTTACTCCCATCCATGAGGTCAGGCCGATAACAATCATTATGTTTGTTAAGCTGGGTTCTAAAAATGCAATCACCGCCAGGATAAGAAAAAAGGAAGGGAAACAGAGCATAATATCGACAAAACGCATGATTATCTCGTCAATAATTCCGCCAAAATAGCCGGCCAGGAGGCCCAAAAAGATGCCTATACCTACAGAAATACCCACAGCTATAAAACCAACCCATAAAGAGACCCTGGCCCCGTAGACCAGGCGGGAAAACACATCCCGACCCAGGCTGTCCGTACCCAGCAGATATTTACTAGAAGGCGGTGCCAAGATGGCATCAACATTTAAACTGGTAGGATCATAAGGGGCAATAATCGGAGCTAAAAGAGCAATCAAGCTCATGCTGCCTACGATGACGATCCCTAGAATAAACAGCCAATTTCTATTTTTCACCTTTCTAATCCCTGGAACCTAATCTAATGCGTGGGTCTGCTAAGGCATAACCAATATCAGCCAGGAGATTCCCCGCCAGGGTCAAAATGGCTCCCAGAACCAGATTGCCCATAATTAAAGGGTAATCTCTGGCCATAACTGCTTGATAAAAGAGTTGACCTAAACCAGGCAGGGCAAAAATGGACTCAATGATCACGCTTCCGCCAATAAGCCCTGGGACAGAGAGACCTAAAATGGTAATAACCGGCAAAAGTGCGTTTCTTAGACCGTGTTTAAAGATGACTACATGGCCGGGCAAACCTTTTGCCCTGGCCGTGAGTATAAAATCCTGGCGCAGGACCTCAAGCATGGAGGTACGCATAAATCTGGACATGCCAGCTAACCCGGTGATGGTGAACACAAATACGGGCAGGGCCAAATGTTTGGCCAGGTCCACAAGTTTTCCCCAGAAAGAAAGATATGGAAAATCCAGTGAGGTCAGGCCGGAAATAGGCAAGATGGGCCAGTAAATGCCAAAGCATAGCATAAGGAGCAGGGCCAGCCAGAATCCGGGTATGGCAAAGCCAATAAAGACCAGGATGGTCATTAGGCGATCAAACCAGCTATTTTGATATACAGCCGAGAAAATCCCAATGGGGATACTTATAACCAGGATTAAAAACATGGAAATGAGATTAAGGGACAAAGTCAGGGGTAGGCGTTCTTTAATCTTGTCCCATACCGGGCGATGATCTCCGCTTAAAGACTGGCCAAAATCAAACCTGACAATGCGTTTTAGCCAGTTGAAGTACTGGATATGAAGTGGTTTATCCAGACCATAAATTTTTTCCAGTCTTGCCCTGGCACCGGCTCCGGCCATGGGATTTAAAGTGGTCTGCAGGTCAGTAGGTGAACCGGGGGCCAGGTGAATAACCCAGAAACTGATGACCGTAATACCGAAAAAGATTAGTACCAGCCAGAGGAGTTTAGTTATGATCAGTTTCATCCCACTCATTTCTTTTTATTAACATCATTCCGGTTTCTTTAATTCAACATTCATCATTCAACATTCAACATTAATCATCATTCCGCTTTCAGCTTACGGCTCATTAGTTCCTGTACTGCCTGTCTAGGATCTTTGTCTTTGAATAAAACTTCATAAACTTGTTCTGTTATGGGTAGCTCTACACCGAGTTTTCTGCTTAAAAAATAAACTGATTCCGTGGTTTTGACACCTTCAGCAACGGTTCTAGTCTCGGCCAGGATCTGGCCGAGCTTTTGGCCCTGGCCTAGTTTTAGTCCCACCTGGCGGTTGCGGCTTAAGTCCCCGGTACAAGTGAGGACCAAATCCCCCATGCCGGAAAGGCCCATGAAGGTCCTTTCTTTGGCTCCCAAGGCTACGCCCAGCCGGCTCATTTCAGCCAATCCCCGGGTAATAAGGGCGGCTCGGGCATCATGGCCAAAACCCAAACCATCAGAAATACCCGCGGCAATAGCCATGATATTCTTGATGGCTCCTCCTAATTCTACTCCGCGATAGTCTTCGTTAAAATACACACGAAAATAGTCCGTCGAAAGAAGCTCCTGGAGTTTGCGTCCCAGATTATTATCTGCACAGCCAAGGCTTACAGCCGTGGGCAGTTTATGACTAACCTCTTTCGCAAAAGAAGGGCCAGAAAGGATAGCGTAATATGGTTTTTTGTCCTCAAGCACATCTTCAATTACTTGCGACATGGGTTTTAATGTCTTTAGTTCTACGCCTTTACTGGCACAGATAATAATAGGATTGTGCGGGAAAAGGTGTTTGTAAGTGGAAAGGACCTGACGGATAAACTGGCAGGGAATGACCACCAGAAAGTAGTCTGCTCCATCTACCACCTGAGCCATGTCCGCACTTACTTGTAGTCCCGGGCTAAGCTTTATTCCTGGCAGATACCAGGTGTTTTCGCCACGGTTTTTGATTTCCTCCACAAGTTTTGCTTCCCTGATCCACAACCAGGTGGTCAGTCCTTTTCCAGCGAGCATGTTGGCTAGGGTAGTGCCCCAGCTACCTCCTCCGAGAACGGCAACTTTAGGCATCGGGCCTCCAATTATGGGTTAGTGTTGGTAGTTAGTGTTAGTGTCAGGGATGGAGGAGGTCAAGTGTTTACAGTATGTCGAAGACACCAGCCATTGAGGTTATGACATTATGTGCAAAAAACGCAAAATCTAAAGCCATGATACTTTAGGATTGGCAATGGTACCCTGGATATTCAGGCGAATTTTTTTTCTTTTAGACATCAAGGGTTTAAGTGATTGTGGGAAATTTTTCAGATTTGAACCAATTTTTAGATCGACGGCTAGATTTATCCTGCTCGAATTAATATTCTTGTTTAGAAAAATATTTCCTTTAATTTTTCCGTTGATACCTGCCAAACTTACAGGCCCTTCTTTTATCTTTAGCACCCCGTTTTTAATGATAAATTTTATGGTTGTCTTTATGTCCTGCAGAAGAATATTTTTAAATAAGGGGGTATCAAAATTTATATTACAGTTAACTATTTTTATGTTGCCCTGGCCGTTTAACCGAGGCAGGCTAAAATTTTTAGGGTATTGGAGATTAATAGTGCTGTCTAAACTCCCGTCAATCGAATTAATATATACATCTTTGAGGTAAGCGATGGAATTAGAGAGGTGAATGTCTTTTAATTCTACTTTTAGCTCACCAATTTTCCAGTTTTTTATTGAATCAAAAATAGCGTTAATGAATATTTTTCCATCCCACAGTTGGGTATAAATATTGAATTCCGGGTTGCCTAAAAAGAGGCTCGATGGATTTAATTTAAGGTTCGGGTTTGATAAGGTTAGAGGAGGGAATTTTGGAGTTTTGACAACTAAACTTTGAGCTTTTAGTCCTAAGAAAGCAGTTGGAGCAAGGGATGTTAAGCCTACCTCTAGATTGAGTGTACGGCTTAAATGTTGGGAAAGTCTCTGTTCCAGACCTTTGAACGGAAAAGTAAAAATAATAGTGGCGGTTACGGTGAGTAGAGCAAGTACTGAATAGAGGAGAATAAGCTTTGATTTTGACATAAATATGAACCTGCTACAAAAAGGCCTGTTGGTTTTGCAGTGTTGCCTTTATTTTCGTTAATCCTCTTTTAGGATTGAACATGATACATCAACATCCAGGAGACCGGGTTTTTTTTCAGTGCGGATTATCAGTCGATCTATACTGATGCCGTGGGGCGATGATTCGATTTGGGTAAGGAACGGTATTAACTTTCCGAGTCTGACTTTTTTTAAGCGGAGGTCAACAATTTCCATGGTCACACTGTCATTGATGTTTTTGGTCGATGGACGCAGGAAATCGACATTTTTTTTGACTTGGTTCTGAGTGGCCAGGCGATCTAAATAGGAAAAAAGGGTAAAGTTACGAGGGAGGTTGCCTTGGCCTAGTGGAGCCTTTAAATTTGTTTCTAAAATTTTTTTTAATTGGCCTTCCAACTTTAAAAGTTTCTCCAGTCGGGTTGTATTGATGGCAATGGTTTGATCCAGTCTTTTTTGGTAGTTGACGAGTGGTATTATAGCCCATTGCCATATGGCCAAAACAACTATTATTCCCGCAAAGAGTAAAATTACAATTTTTCTCTGTGTGTTACTTATCATTATTAGATAGTTTGGTTTTATAATTTAGGTTCTGAGCATTTAGCCTTTCTGGCTTCGCGACTTTTCTTTTTCTATTTTAAGAATCTTTTGTATCACATGAAAGATCGATGTGTAAAGCGAATGCAACCTGTCCATTTGGATCTGTTTTAGCTCCTTTAATCTCCACCTTTTGAAATAAATCTATACTTTCAAGGGATTTTTTTATTTTGTCTACGGTAAAAAAAGAGTCAGTTATTCCCTGAATCCTGATATGTTGATGGTCTGCTGTAAAATTTTTAAATTGTACAGTTAATGTTTTTGGTATCTGAGAGCTTATTAAATTTAAGATTTCTATCATTTTTACTTTAGAGGTAAATAAACTTTTATCGTTTGTGTTTAATTGTTGAATTTTTGACTTAAATAAACTGATATATTGTATGGGAGTTAATTGACCTTGAATATCTTTAAAGTTTCTTGAAATCACTTCATTCATTTTATTGTAAATTTGGTTTAATCTTTTTTTCTTAACATAAATATGAGATATATAACTAAAGGAAATGCTAGCAAGTAGTATAAATAGTGATATTATTATTGTTTTGATGTTGTCTTTATATTTGTAATAATGTTTATATCGTGATTTATTTTGAATAAAATTTAAAGTTTTCGCTTTTTGTCCAAAACCAAGGAATAAGCCCAGATTTGGGCAAAATTTCGGGATATCTTTTTTGCTAATGATTTGAAATAACTTAGAATAAAATTTTAACTTATAAATTTCTTGTACAGGAATGCCGAGTTTTTTTTCAATAGATTCAGGTAGATTTTCCGGGTATGGACCTGAAATTATAATTTGTTCTATGACAAAATCTATTGAGTCGTTGTCTGCTTTGAGTAAAGATATTTTTATTTTGTCGATAAGATGATCATGATTGCTACTATAATTTGTGTTTGATATGTCGCTTGGCGAGCTGTTTTTATGTAGCTTCCATTTAAACTCATGTCCTTCTATAAGTTTATTATTTTCTATGCATAGCAAAAAAGCGCATTCTGGTTCAAAGTGAAGGAGCATGTATCTTTTTGGCCTGGGTTCTGCTATATTACTGCAGAGGGATAAGAGAGAAGAGTAGGGCAAGTCTATGAGAAAAGGATATATATTAACATCTTCAAGGGATTGGACCAGCTCATCTATTTCCTGTTTTTTTATGCCCAGGCATAATATTTGTTGGTTTTGAGCCGCATCTTTTGTGGTAGGTATAAAATCATAATAGAATTCATCCAGTGGAAAAGGAAGGCTATCCTCAAGCTCTTGTGGTAGAATCTCGGAAATTTTGTTTTTGTCAGAAAATGGAAAGGTCAACTTCCTGAGAAAATAATTTTCTGGTAAAATCGACAGCAAGAGACAGTCGTAAATTAACTTTTTTTCTTCAAGTTCCAATTTGATACTTTTGGCTAATTCCGATTTTGATTTAATACCTGACAATTCTTTTTGCCAGCAATTTACATCTGTTATTTGCCCCCATTTTTTTTCTACAAAAAGAAAGTTTAAATAGGAATTTGATATGTGCAAGGTTAAAATTTTTGATAACATTATGAATACTCTACAAAAAGAGGAATAAATTTTATCTTCTTTTTATTTTGTTGTGTTTTTAACTTTAAAATGGCCTGTACTTTTACTTCTGTTTGACCAAATTTGCCTGTACTTAATACAGAAAAGTATCTGGATTTAATGGTTATAAAACTATAAAAATGAATACCTAAAGCTCCAGGCAAATTATTATACCACTCCGATGATGATAATTCATCAAAGTGCATTCTGTCCTGGCGGTATTCAATCATTTCCTGAGCAAAATCCAGGGCATTTTCACCTGGCACACCCGTGTCCCCTTGTTTAATTAAAGAGGCTAAAATATACCGTGGCGCTGTGTTGATATTTACCTTCCCGTCACTAAAAATAGTTACAAGCTCTTTTAATCCGGGACGACCACTGTCCCCAAAATATAAACTGTCACTGATGCCCGCTATATGTCTTAATTCAGATAAAGTTTGGATGGGGCCATTTCTGACCCGGATATTTTTTTTATTTTGGTCATAGTAATCCTGTTCAAACCCTGCTTCTGATTCTGGCAACTCATCGCTGTCCAACCAGTCTTTGATGGCGATGATTATATTATGCGCCTTTTCTGGATCCAGTTGAAAGGCCGGCCCGACCAAGAGATTGAAAAAAGCTTTGCGATATTCTTCTCGCCATCTTCCACGTGAATCAATTAGAAAATTTATGGGGAACTTGGCCTGTTCATCAGCGATTTGTAAAAGGATCTGTCCTTTTTCCGGCGCTGGCAGGTCTAACTCATCCTGCTCATCAGGATGAGCCCATATTTCACCCGGGTGATCGGACTCATTATCTTGTGCTCGATCATAAGTAAGTAATGCCTTTGCCAGAGCAAGGCCAGAACGGGCAAGAACACGACACTTTTCTTTTCTGGCCATATAGATTGTTGATGTTAAATAAACTCGATTTTTGCTCTGTGTTTGCAGGACGATGGTCACTAAAATGGTAATAATCAATAAAGTCAGGATTAGGACACTGCCGTTTTCTTGTTCGACTTTTTTTCTAATTCCCAATTTCCAACTCCTAACCCCATTCACCAACTTCAAACCTTATTCGGTCGTCACTGATGAACTGACCATCCTTCCACAGGGATAAAATAAACAAATTTTCTGCTAAAGTTATTCTCTTCCTTTATTCGCAAGGTTAATTTGACTAAACAAGGCAGAACAGAACCATAAAATTCATTATTTTCACTGTCCCAATCCTCAAATTCCTGTCCCTCTTTATTTAAAAAGAGAAGTGAGAATTCTTGAATATTGTCTGCTATTTCCAGAACATGCCATTTTGTTTGCTGAGAGCTCTTTTGTTTTCTTATCAGAGAAAATAACTCATTATTTTTTTTTAAAAAGTACTGCACTTGATTGATTGTCATGCATGGAAAGATATTATCGAAAGTCAAATCATTGGTTGTTGCCATAGACAATACCAATCGGCTATCTTTGTTGTCGTCTATAGTTTCTAAGGTAGAGGTAGTAGTAAACTTGAAATTTTCTTTTGTACTGTTATCTGCTTTTTTATAATAAGCAGATTGGATATCCTGATAAGTTATATCCATGATGGTTTGAGCCATCTGATTTATTTTAAAATATGTATTAAAATTTTCTGTTAAAGTTAAAGTATTGCTATATACAGCAAAGACAGTAAAAAAAATTATCCCAGCAATGGAAAGAGAAATTAGAATTTCCAGTAAGGTAAAACCATTTTGACGTTTGACGTTTGACGTTCTAGATCCGATATAGTCCTTAGCTCTTAGCCTTTTGTTAGTTCGGCGTTCGATGTTATTTTTCTGAAATATATCAATCATCGCTCCAGAAAAATGCCTCCAATTGGTTTACAGTAGCATCCTGTTTGTAGATTGTTACTTTTAGTCTCCAGAGGTTTTCAATGTTTGTGGCATCAACTTGTATGTCATATTCTAAGCCTTTCTTTTCTATTTCCATTGGAAACTGATCATATTTTTTTATTCCAAAAGTCTGAATATGAGCCATTATATTCTGAGCAAGAAGGTTTGCCATGATTTCTTCTTCTGCAGCTTGGTTTGTGTCTTCTATTGAAATATTGGCCTTTAAAACTGCAACTAACGCGATACTTAAAATGGCCAGAGATATGAGCACCTCCATCAGGGTAAAACCAGAGGGAATGGTGGATGTCAAATGTTGAGTGTTGAATGGGTAAAGGTGTTTCACATTGAACTTTTTCACTGTGTCACTTTTCCCGATGCAACTTCCATGCGTGCGAATGGTTTGATAATTATGTGAAAATAATTTTCGTCATCCTTAAAATTGATTATGCCGCTTAAGTTAAGTCCATTTGGCAGAAAAATAAACTTTACCGGTCCAGAAGTTTCAGGCACCCCTTTTGGTGTGATAATACTTACTATATCAAGGTGTTCAGGGACGCTAATTTTTTGAGGCTCTCTTTTGGGGTTGGTGTCCTGGTTGTGAGTGTTCAGCCAGAAATATTCCCTGCCTACCCCTGTTTTGAGCTGAAAAGTCAGGGAAACCGGGCCGCCGGAAAGCATGGCTTGGTTCCTGGCCTCTTGAAGCGCTCCGTGCAACTTGCGTAAGAAACTTTTCTTTTCATTGACAAATAATCCGGAGCTAATTTTGGGAGCCAAAAAACCCAGTCCAATGGACAAAATCAGAATGACCACCACAAGTTCGATCAGGGTGAAGCCTTTTAGTGTGTTAGTGTCTGAAATCTTCATTCAACATTAATCCAGTTCCCAACTGCCTATGTCTTTGTTATGTCCGTCTCCGCCTTCAGCACCGTCAGCTCCAAGGCTGATAATATCAAAATCATCATGTTCTCCTGGGCAGATATAAATATAGTCGTTGCCCCATGGGTCTTTGGGGATTTTGGGTAAATAACCATTGGGGGGATAATTTTTAGGTTCTTGACCAACAGTTGGTTTTTCCACTAGCGCTTGTAAACCCTGTTCTGTCGACGGATAAAATCCATTGTCTAGTTTAAATTTTTTCAGGGCCGTCACTAACTCGCCCATCTGAAGTTTAGCTTTGACAATCCTGGCCTTGTCCGGTTCGTCCATTAGTCTTGGCACAATTAAACCGGCCAAGACACCGAGGATAATAATGACCACTAGAATTTCAATTAAGGTGAAGCCTTTTTGTCGCTGCTTTTGAGCAGTTTCTGATAGATATCTTGCTTGTGTGCGCATTAATTTATTTTTTGTCTTCATATCCGCCTCCTGACTTTTTAGTCCTATAGCTTTCATTTATTCTCATTTTAAGTCACTTTTTATCTTCAGTGTATAAGTTAAATCATCTTTAACAAGCCGGACATAGTTCTTTTCAATAGATATTAATTTATACCCTGATACCTCTTCACCTTGGCGGAGGATTTTTTCATTTATTACAGCACATCGTTGTTCAGGTTCAATATCCCAGACTATAGCGCTTAAATTAAGATCCGTGGCTACTCTGGTTTGACAGATCAGATTTTGGGTCTGGGAAATGTTATTGTCTTGTGTTTCCGGTCCAGGTGGCATATTGTTTTCATGCTTAATTTCTGTTTTGGTTTGATTAGTGTAAACCGTATTTAAGCGTTTAATCTCTTGGCGTAATGAATTCAAGGCTATGACTAATTGATTTTGCGTTGAATTGCTGTCATCTTGGTCAGCAAGGTTTTGGCGTTGAGTTGTGTGCAGTTTGCTTTTGAAGCTGGAATTATCAAAAGTTGATGCAATAGTGTTCAGAGTAAACTGTTCTCTAAATCCATATAATGTTAATTTAGAAATTTGTTTTGGAGAAGCCAAAGAGATAAACCCAAGAATAAAAAATGCGAATAGATAAATTTTGATTGTAGGAGTTGGAGGGTAAAATGTCGAGTGTTTATTTTGCAGCACAGCCTTTTTTAAAGTGGACGGGGTGATTTTTTGTTGTTTATGACTATAAAGATAGTCAAGACAAAGGTCGCAAACTTTGTTTACCTGACGGGGAATTCCCCTTGTCCAGAGCCATATCTTTCTGGATGCCCGGAAAGAAATTTGGATCTTGTCAGCTAACCCGGATTTAGTCAGCCGATATTGGATGTAGTTTCGAGTATCCTTGGCGCTTAAACCGGATAAAAATATTCGTCCACCAATGCGTTGATATAGGGAAGCAAAACGAGGTTGTCTGAGAGTGTTTTCCAACTCTGGTTGGCCTGCAATCACGATTTGTAAAAGGTGGACATTGTCAGCCTGAAGATTAGATAGAATAAGGATAAATTCAAATAGTTCAGGGCCTAAAAGATGGCCTTCATCCAAGAAAAGCACAGGGTTTTTTTTGTTGTTATGTAACTTTAGGAGTTTGTTATGTAGTAGAGTCAAAAAATCATTATTGCTGGAAGCAGTTAGGTTAAATTCCTGAAGCACTTTTTGTTCAAACTGTTTTGGGGTTAAAAAAGGATTTCCTATTAAACCGATTGCAAACTCCTGAGCATAATTTGCTTGAATATATCGGCACAAAGTTGTTTTCCCTGTGCCTATTTTTCCCATTAATAAAAAAAGACCTTTTTTTGCTCTAAGAAATTTAAGTAATAGGTTCAGTGCTGCCTGGTGTTCTTTAGATGGAAAGAATAAGTATGGATCAGGAGCGTTATGGAATGGATGTCGATAGTTCATGGTTGAAATATAAGGATTCTTGGTCTCTTGTATCCTCAAAAAGTACACATTGTAAGCTTCTGTCGTTATGGAAAATGAAAATGTTAAATGTTGAATGAGGAATTAAAAAAAATATATTATGGTAGCTGAGAAGATATTTCAAATATACAGCACTTGACTCCGTTACAATTTTTTATTTTACCAGATGACTCATTTCAAAAATGGGTAATAACACCGCCAGAACAACAAAGCCAACCAAGCCTCCCAGGAACAAAATCATAATAGGCTCTAATAAGGACGTGATGACTACAAGCCTGGAACCGATTTCATTTTCGTAAGTTTCCGCCACCTTGAGAAGCATGTCTCCAAGTTTACCGCTTTGTTCACCTGCGGAGGCCATCTGAACAACAGGAGAAGGAAATATTCGGCTCTCATGAAGGGCGTCTGCCATGTTTTCTCCCTGGCTAATTTTTTGCTGCATTAAGTCCACCGCTTCGGTAAATACAACATTGTTGATTGCATTGCGGACAATGTGCAAAGCTGTAGTCAAAGGGACATGGTTATTGAGGAGAGTACCTAACGTGCGTGTAAATCTTGCTATAGCCATTTTGTTATATAGAGTTCCTAAAAGAGGCGTTTTTAATTTTAACTGGTCAACAATTCTTTTACCTTTGTCCGTCTGACTGAATTTATAAACAGCACCAGGTGATAAGATGATGAACATGAGTATAACCCACCAGTAGTATTGGAACAAGTGACTTACAGTTATCAAAATGGTCGTGGGCAGGGGCAATGCCTGTTCAAGATTAAAAAAGATTTTTGTGATTTTGGGAACAACATAACCCATTAAAAAAAAGATTACACTTATACCTGCTACGAGCAAGAGAAGTGGATAGGCAAGGGCGGATTGTACTTTACGGCTCAGGGCAAGCTGTTGTTCTGCCATGTCTGCTAATCTTTCTAAAACAAGTTCTAATGTGCCTGAATTTTCTCCGGCCCTGACCATAGAAGTGATAGTTTGATCAAAGACATGACTTTGTTCCTCCATGGCAGCTGACAGGCTTGCTCCTTCATTGATTCGTTCTTTTATCTGGACGAGCATTTTTTTTAGGGCAGAATCTTTCATTTGACCAATTACTAGGGTCAGGGCGTTGAGCAAAGGGAGGCCAGCGTTCAAAAGGGTTGCTAATTGGCGTTGAAATATTGCTAGTTCGGTCCGGCTTATGCGGGGTTTGAAGAGATTTAGGCCGGAGATTTTTTGTTCTTTTTTTGGGGTTTTAATAAGAGATATGGAAGAAATGAATATCCCCTGCTTGCGCAACCTGGTTTTAGCTGCGTTTTTGCCTGGAGCATCAATGACTCCTTTTTTGCTTTTCCCACGCAGGTCATAGCCTTTATATTCATAAACAGGCATTTTGACACCTTAGTTAGCTTTTAGCATCAACCAGCTGGCATAAACTATTAAATTAATAACACCCCTAAAGAGCCTATGGCCAAACCTTTTTATCAACTTATTTATCAACTTAATTTCCAAGGTTTATTTCAGTCTTGGTTTCTTTCATGCTGGTACAAAGACTTGGACCCATCTAAAATTTGTTTGCGGACAGAGCATAATGGGATACTTTGGGTAAACAAATATTCTTTTTATTGCCAAGAGTTATGGTCAATATCGCAAAGTATTTAGCCCATTCATCTCGATGCTCTGTTCTTCCGCAAGCTTCGTCAAGATGGGTTACCCAAGCCGTTTGTAATGCATTTCAGAAACCAAGACTTTCAATCAGCGGTTAAAATGGGGTTTGGCCACATGCCCTAAAGTTGCGCTACGCGTAAAACTTCACTTACGGTGGTTAGTCCTTTGAGAACTTTTTCAATACCATCCTGGCGCAGGGTTTTCATTCCTCCCTGAATTGCTTTATTTCTAATTACGTTGGCATCAGATGATTTTAAAATCAGACTCTGGAGTTCATTATTTATGACTATAAGTTCAAAAATCCCTGTACGACCTTTATAGCCAGTATTAAGACAATGTTCACATCCTTTGGCTTGACCAATTGTTATTTCCTTCTCCTTATCATTTAACCCCAACTGTTGGGCCTCTATGGCCGATGGACGATATTGTTGCTTGCAATGAGGGCATAAAATGCGAACCAGGCGTTGTGCAATAATTGCCCGTACGGCTGTGGAAACCAGAAACGGTTCGATGCCCATGTCAATAAGTCGGGTAATGGCACTTGGCGCATCATTGGTATGCAAAGTGGAGAAGACCAGATGGCCGGTCAGAGCAGCTTGGATTGCAATTTCTGCAGTTTCCAGATCTCTTATTTCGCCTACCAAAATCACGTCGGGATCTTGTCTCACCATAGAGCGGAGGCCCGAGGAAAAGGTAAGCCCGATTTTGGGGTTAACCTGCATTTGTCCGATGCCTTCCAATCGGTACTCTATGGGATCTTCAATTGTCAGGATATTTTTTTCGGGGGAGTTTATGTGATTTAAAGCAGAATATAAGGTTGTAGTTTTACCGCTGCCAGTTGGACCGGTAACCAGAATAATACCATGTGATAACGTTAGTAATTGCTTAAGTTGGGTTAAGTTATGCTCGTTCAAGCCAATGTCGTTTAGAGCCAAAAGTCGAGCTCCTTTTTCCAGGAGTCTTAGAACGATTCTTTCTCCGTATGAAGTAGGTAGACTGGATACGCGCAGGTCTACCTGCCTGTTGCCTATTTTAATTTCAATTCTACCGTCTTGAGGTAATCTCTTTTCAGCAATGTTTAGCCCGGCCATTATCTTCACCCGCGAGACCATATGCGGATGGATTTTGCGGGGCAATGAGAGAAAATCATATAAAATTCCATCCAGACGGAAACGGACTTTTAAGTTGTGTTCATATGGCTCAATATGTATATCGCTGGCCTGGCCGCGTACAGCCTGGGTGATGATGTGGTTGACTAGCTTTATGATCGGAGAATCGTCTGCTTCGTCCAATAAGTCGATGCTGCCCTGTTCTAGCTCGGATAAAAAGTCTTCACTTTCACTGTTTAAATCGTCAATGATTTCATCTGGTTCTGCTTCGATTTGCCCAAAGACGCGATTTATGGTCGTGATTATTTCGTTTTTGGGGCAGAGCTGGAATTCAATTGAATCTGGTTGAAAAATAATTTTTAAATCCGCAAGCAAACCATCCAAAAAGGGAAGATTAGCTGCCAGGACAAGATGATTTTCCTGAAGACGCAATGGAACAAAACAATGCTTCTTTAGATAGTGAAGCGGTAGTTTTTGAACAAGCTCTGCATCAATCTCTTCTTCCGAAATCTTATTTATAAATACTAGGCCTAATTCTTTGGCCAATAACGGTAATAGTTCTTCTTCTCTTATCTTCTTGGTTTGTAAAAGGTAGCCTAGCATGCTCCTGTTTTTATCTCTGATTTCCTGAACAAGAGGTTTGACTTCCTCTTCAGAAATCAGACCGTGGTCAATAAGGAATGATGTAAGTGATGTGCGCATGCTCTTGTGTCTCGCCTGGTCTCGACTTAAGTTAATATTCTGCCCAAATAAAAGGTTTTATGATTGGCTCGGCCTTGCCGCTAGGACCAAAACGAAGGTTGTCCAGGAGCTCTGCCTTGCTCAGGTATATTTTTCGGGCATCATTTGGGTTGGCCAGCACGTAAGGGGTAATAAAGACCATTAAGTTTGTTCTATTATTTTTTTTCGTGTTTGATTTGAACAACCAACCCAGAACAGGGATGTCACTAAGGCCTGGCACTCCTTGAGTGGTGTCTTCCTTTCCTTTCTCCAGAAGCCCTGCAATGACGATGGTTTCGCCGTTTCTCACTTCAACGGTTGTTTCGGCGGTTCTTTTTTTGGTAGTAGGTGCTATGGCCACGACTCCCTGCGCTTCGTCCGATACAACCTGGTTCACGATACGGCTGACTTCCTGAAAAATTTTCAGTTTGACTGAGCCCTTATCATTTATCTGAGGCGTAACTTTAAGGGTGACTCCCACATCCTTGTATTCGATGTTTTGAATGGCCCGGTCAGTACTGGAAGTACCTTGATCTATTCTCGTGGTAAAAGGTATATTGTCAGCAACAATAATTTTAGCTTCTTCATTCTCCATAGTCATGATCTGGGGATATGAAATAATGTTAAAGCTGGAATCGTTTTTAGCCAAATTAAGTAAGGTGGCTAAATTATAGACTGTAATGCCGTTAAAGGTGAAGGGAAATGAAATGAGCCCCAGGGAAAGACCGGGAGGAGGCGTGAGGGTATCCGTACTAAGCAAGTTTGGTGGCCCGCCCGGATTGGAGCCTACAAACCCAACAGTATCTTTATCCATATGAAAAATATTTTTTTGTCCGGCCAGGTTCCAATTCACTCCCAGTGACTTAATTTTTGATTCTGAAATTTCCATGATCGCAGCCTCTATAAAAACCTGTTTACGCGGGGCATCCAGTTGAGAAATAATTGGTTCAAGTACTGCAAACTCTTCAGGTTCAGCAGTAATGACCAGGCTATTGGTTGCTTTGTCAGCCACGATTTTTATATTTTTAGAAATAATCGGTTCGTTTTGAGTCTTGCTTTTTGCTCCTGCCAAACCCGACAGTACTTTGGCTAATTTTTCCGCCTCGGCATTTTCGAGATGGACTACCTGCACTTTACTTTTTCCTTTTGGGGTAGGTCTATCAATTTTTGTAATTAGCTCTTTGATTTTTTGTAAATCTTTTTTGTCAGCCAGGAGAATGACTGCATTTAGTCTTTCATCGGCTAGAGCCAGGGCAGGAGTGGCAGCGCCATTTTTGGTTATTCTTTTTTTAGTATGCAAGAGTTTGTTAATATGATTGCAGATTTTGGTCGCTGATGCATATTCCAAATGAACTAATTCCATGTGCACATCTACACCCGGCGCGTCAATTTCTTTAATAATTCGTAGCAACCTGCGGATATTAGAGGCATAATCGGCCAAGATAAGTGTTTCCGTGGGGGAGTACGCAACCAATAAGCCCTGCTTGGAAACCATGGGAATAAGTATTTTGCGCACTTCATGAGCTGAAGCATATTCCAGCGGTATAATTTGTGTAACTAATTTATCCTCTGAGCCAGGTACTCCGTTGCTTGATTTGTATGTCTGAATATTTTTCTGGCGAGCAGAAATAGTGGGGACAATTTTAATCACATCTCCAGAAGGGACAGTAGTAAAACCATTTACTTCCAGGACAGATTCAAATACCTTGTAAGCTTCATTGAGTGTAATGCTTTTAGGCGATAAAACAGTGACCTTACCTTTAACTTTGTTGTCAATTATAAAGTTTTTTCCTGTTAATTCACTGATGAATTTGATAAAGACCCTAATATCAACGTCATCAAAGTCCATGGTTATTTGCTTGGCGGCGTTATCTGCAAAAGTAGGTACTGGCATTGATAACAAAAACAATAAAAAATATATAAATATTCTCATATGTAGCATTTCCATTCCCTCTGTAGTTGTTTCGGCGTAAATAGACCAAATTTTTTTACCGCAGACTTATCAGCCTGCAGATTGACTGTCTGTTAAACTGTCGGTCTTTAGTCAGGAAAGTCACAAATTTATGTGTCATTGCTGGCGGTTACATTTACACTAGTATATCAGATATTCTAGCGTCTCTTCCTTTCCTCCTCGCGATATTTTTAGCTTAATTTTATTTTTATCTTTGAGTCGTTCATAAAGGTTGAGCAATTTTTTAGGATTATCCAATTTTTCCTTATTTATATCCAGAAGCACATCCCCATTTTGTAGCCCGAGTTGTGTATAAATGCTGTTTGGTTTTATCTTGGTGATTTTAAAGCCAGCTATTTGGCCGCGTTTAATGTAGGGTTGTATCAGAGCATCTTGCATGATATTGGCCAAATTACTCATGGAAGTTTCGATCATTTTTCTGGGGATCTTTATTTTTCCTTTTGTTGTACGACTTGAATTCTTTTGTTTATTTTTTAATTCTTCTGGATGCATGCTTAAAATCTCATCTCGTTTTCCTGTATTAACGATCACATAAGTGCGCAAAATTTTTTTTATCAGAGCATTTTTGATTCTGTCTCCCACATGATAAAGGCCTTGTTCTCTTTTTGTTAAATCTTCTATGATAGCTGTTGAGACGTCCCCATCCCTGTCCACGATAGTCCCTACAAGTTTAAGCCTGAGCGTGGCCAACGGGAGATCTTCTGGCTTTTGCTCTTCTTCTTTTTGGATAGCAGGTTTATAAGGTTCTCCGCCAAATAAATTTCTATCAATAATGGACTTATAATTTAGGGTCAGAGGATTTATCTTGGTACTGGTATTGGCTGAAAAATTTGGCTTTTGAGGATTAGGTAGGGTCAGTCCAGGCTCTGGGAAAAGTTTAAAGGCTAGCCAGTTAGTTATTGTTTTGCCCAGACAAATGGATGAGATAACTATACTTACCCCGAGCACTATATATTTTAGATTGTTAGAGTGTGCAATGGTTAGGAAAAATTCTCGGCAGGTGTTGATAATTTCACTCAATTTTTCATTGTTTAACAATTTGTGGCCCATTGTCCGCATCTTCCTTCCTTCATCATTCGACCGGACATTCTCCACTATTTTGCAATTGTTTGTACCGATCGCATAGACCTAATTTGCAGGCTTGGTTTAAATCAGCACAGCCTAATTTGCGTTTGTTTTTACGCAGACGCAGAATCCCTCGATTATAATAAGCAGGAGCAAATTCAGGATCCAGAGATAAAGCACGGGAATAATCGTCAAGGGCCTGGTCTATTTCGCCTGAGGCCTCATAAATAAGAGCTCGATTATAATATGCATGGACATCTGTGGGATTGAGAGCCGTAGCCTGAGTCAAATCCTGCAAGGCCTGTTGTACTTTACCCGACTTTAAGTAGGCAATGCCACGGTTTAAGTAAGCACTTGTAAAGTTAGGTTTGGAGCTAACTGCCTGTGTGTAGCAGTAAGCTGCACGATCATATTGTCTTTTTTGTAAATAAATGTTGCCAAGATTGTAGTGTGTCAATGGATTACTTGGGTCTATGTTTAATGCAAGTTGCAAAATTTTTTTTGCATCATCTAAGTTGTTAATTTCTGCATAGGCTACAGATTTGTTTATATAAGCTTGAACAAAGTCAGGCTTTAATGAAATGGCTCGTGTAAAGTTTTCAATGGCATTAGAGTAAAGTTTTAACTTGGCTTGGCAGAGTCCCTTGTTAAAATACAAGGTTGCATTGGCAGGCTCGTTTTTTATAGCTAGATTAAAAGCTCTTATGGCTTTTTCATACTCGCCCCTTGTGTAAAAAAACAGGCCACGTTTAACATTGGATATTGGTTTCAGTTGGCTGTCTGGTTTGCTTTTGTAAGCTGCACAACCTGCAAATATTAAGAATAAGCAGATTAAAAATTTTGTTGCGTTTGTTGCAGACATTGAGAACCTTGCGTTTTTTTGAGTTGTTAAGAGTTTATTTAGGATGATGGTGACGGAAAAGGTCGATTGCCCCAATTTGTAATTTATTCCCAAGACTGTCTTGCCATCTTTACATCGCTTAACGTTATTTCCGAACGAAGGGAAGAAGTTTCTTCCATATATTCAGGATTCTTCACCTAGTCCTGCCTCAGGCGAGAGAATAACTGTAAAGGGCTTATAAGGTATGTTTTTTTGTATGTGGTAATGGTTTTTATTAAACTGGGTCAGAAATAACCAATAATTTTGAGTCACATTTGGTATAGAGTGGGGTAGTCAGTAGTCATAGGAGAAGGTTGTGATTGTCTAAGAATATAAGGAAAACGCCTAGTACAGTAAAAGCTTAAGTCAGTAGGGCATAATTGCTAGTCAGGAGCGCTTATTTCTTTCATCTCGTTAAACTTCCCTTCTTCCCAATTTTCCCAATTGAGGCCAGGCTGTGTCGAAATTTGGCACATCCTCTTGACGCCTCTCTTTTGGTGTTTATTATATATTGCAAAAAAAGATTCATGGAGGTGATAATTATGGTAATCGATTTTAGTGCATTTTATGATTTGCCAAGACAAATAGATAGATTTTTTGATGAATTCTGGAAACCAAATGTAATTAGCCAGAGACGGGCATCATATCCACCTATCAATATAACTGAGGATCAAGCTAATATCTATGTAACTGCTGAAATTCCTGGGATGGATATTGACGATTTAGAATTAACTTTAACCGATGGCAGTGTAGTTATCAAAGGTAACAGAAAGGCAGATAATGGTAATTACTATCGACAGGAAAGACCAACTGGTGTATTCCAAAGAGTTATAAATTTAAATGTACCAATTGAAGCTGATAAAGTAAAAGCAAAAATGAAGGACGGATTGTTGGAAATAGTTTTGCCAAAAGCTGATGAAGCCAAACCAAAGAAAATCAGTATAGAAACTGAATAATGGGAGGTGAGCATAATGACCCAAGAAGTAACCAAAAAAGAGACCAATACACTGCCACGCTTTGCTCCTAATACTGATATTATAGAACGAGAAGATGGATTTCATATATATATGGACCTTCCTGGAGTGAGCAAGGATGATTTAAGAATTGATCTTAAAGACAACGAACTCCAGGTTAGTGCCAGGGCTGTTTATCCTAAGAGGGAAAATGTAAACAATATCCATCTTGAATTTGGCGATAGTGAATATGTGCGTAATTTTACCATCTCTGACATTGTTGATCGCCAAAATATTAAAGCAACATTAAAAAACGGTGTATTGGAGCTTTTCTTGCCTAAGGCAGAAAAGGCCAAACCGAGAAAAATCGAGATTCAGGCTGAATAATATAAACAAGACATTAGAATAAAGGAGGTGATATTATGTTTGAAAGAATGTTCCCGGTCTTACGGAGAAAAAAAGAGTCCGAGATAAAGAGTCCTCAAACCATTTTTGACCTGTTTGAAGAAATGTGGAGACAGCCATTTTTGGGTTTTGAGCAATTTACACCTGGCTTCGTCCCTGCAGTTGAAGTAAGTGAAAAAGATGATGAAATAGTCGTGCGGGCAGAAATTCCTGGTCTGGATACCAAAGATTTGGATGTAACTATTGAAAATAACTATCTGATTATCAAGGGAGAAAAAAAGAGGGAAAAGAAAGAGGAAAAAGAGAATATGGTACACATGGAGTGTTCTTACGGCTCTTTCTACCGTACTATTCCTTTAACTACCGAAGTGGATAAGGATAAAATTAAAGCTAAATATAAAAAAGGTGTTTTAACCATTACGCTACCGAAGGTTGAGTCTGCCAAAGCCAAACGTATTGCCATTGAAAGTTAATAAAATTTCAAAAGAGCAAAAAAAAGGAGGGTGTACCCTCCTTTTTTTGTTTTTCTTGGTGCCCGGGGCCAGACTCGAACTGGCACGAAGCTAAGCTTCGAGGGATTTTAAGTTTCTCGACATACCATTTCACTTAATATTATTTCTTTTCATAAAAAGCCACAAAAGCCTTGACATATCAAGCTTAACCCCCTACTTCTATATTCACTTTATTTCACTTAAAAGGATGATGTTTAACTTTCAAAGGTTGGACAAGGGTTGGACAAAGTTTTTAACCTTGAGGCAGAGGGATTATTTTCATGGCAAGGTATAAATGGATAAAAACAGGATATAAGGGTGTTCGTTATCGTGAGCATCCAGAGCGGCCATTTAGAGGCAAGCCTGACCGATATTTTGTGATTTATTATAAACGAGATGGCAAGTTAAAAGAGGAAGCTTTAGGTTGGGCAAGCAAGTGGCAAGGTGGTGGTGTTTTAACTCCAAAAAAGGCTAGTGAAATAAGGGAAGAGTTACAAACAGCTTACCGGTTAGGAAAGGAAGCCTCCACACTGGCAGAAAGGCGCAAGCAGGAAAAAGAACGTAAGAAGCAGGAGCGTTTAGAGCAAGAAATAAAGGAACGGGAAAGCATCACACTGAAAACTTTTTTTGAGCAAATTTATTATCCTTCTGCCCAGATTAGTAAAAAGCCTGGCACATATAAGAAAGAGAAACAGCATTTCGACCGCTGGCTCAATCCAAATATTGGACACTTGCCTTTACAAAAAATAACCCGTGAAAACCTGGAGGCTATAATTCAATTAATGGATAAACAAGATTTATCCATTCGTTATAGACAATATGTTTTATCTACTTTCAGAACTATTTGGAATAGTGCCCTTGACCGAGGGTATGTCTCCACAGTGTGGCCTGGAAAGAAAATCAAGTTGCCAAAGTTTGAGAACTCAAGACTTAGATATTTAACACAAGCTGAAGCAGAGGAATTGCTTGAAGCATTAAAAGAGAAACGGCCAGATCTGCATGACATGGCGTTGCTGGCACTGCACACAGGCGCAAGAGCTAAAGAAATTTTTTCTTTGCACTGGGGGGATGTAAACCTTGAAGATGAATTTGTCGTTTACAAATCACAAAACACCAAAAACAGCAAAGACCGCACAGTGCCCTTGACCGAGGAAGCAAAAGACATGCTTCTTAATAGAGGGCCAGGCGCAAAGAATGAACTTATTTTTTTAGATGCTTACGGAAAGCCTTTTAAAGAGATACCAAAGCTTTTTAAGAAGATTGTGGACAAACTAGGTTTTAATGACGGAATTGATGACCCAAGAGATAGGGTTGTTTTTCATAGCTTGCGGCACACATTCGGGACATGGCACGTTTTAAATGGTACGCCGATAAATACATTGAAAGAACTTATGGGGCATTCTACAATTAAAGTTACAGAGAAATATCTGCATGTTCTACAAGAACATAAGATTGATGCAATGCGGAAGTTTGAGCGAGCATTAAAAAGAACTGCTGGCAAAGTCTTGGAGTTTCCGGTTAAATCACAAATAGAAAATAACTAGACTAAAAAAATTGTTATATGCCACCCGAAGTGGGAACAAGTTTGTGGATATATTACAATTGCAATACCTGTAACGTCTGCAAACCTAGAAATGATAGTGATTGATGAGGTGCAGATAATTGTATGCTAAGGTCTGCAATGTCTGCAATTAGGATTAACTTTTAACAATGGAGGAATTATGGAATTAAAGAAAGAGCTCCAAGACAAGATTTATGATGCGCTTGAACCTCTTATTTGTTTTTTTGACTTACTTGATGATAGCCAGAGGAGCAAAGATGATAGCGGTGTTGAGTGGTGCCATGTAGGCATTGTGGGCAGGGCGCTTATGGAGAAGGCACAAGGTGATCTTGACATAAAGATTGGCGAGCTGATCGATGGTTACCTTGCAAAGCAAAAAAAGGTTTCAGACATAAAAAAAGCTGCATAACTAAATGATATTTGCCCGGTCTAGTCCTGGAACTAACCAGGATTAAAGCGAATTCAAGCCAGATTGCCTTATGGTGGTCTGGCTTTTTTTGTTTTTTCTTCGAGGAATGATATGCACCCTCCACGTTTAAAAAATTACAATTATTTCAAGATGTTAAATTAAGCCATAAATTTGACAAAATTTATTTATTATGCTATAAAATAATTTAGAATGTCAAGTCTTTTGTTTAAGTTTTTTTGGGGGTTTTTTAAATGTTGAGCAGGCGGCAAAATTTCTTAAGGATTTAGGCGTCAATGCCACAGCAAACACTTTAAACACTTGGAGAAGTCGAGGCAAAGGGCCATGCTTCAAGAAAATTGGCGGGAGAATTTACTATCTGCCCGAAGACTTGGGGGGTGTAGGAGGGGTGGATGTAATCAAAAAGTTAGGGAAACCCTTTGAATAATCAATAGAGGTTCTATCCTTTCCTCCAACCTTAAAAAACACAGTTATTTTGAAGCATTAAAAGAAAGTTAAAATTTTATTTTTTTTATTTCACATGGTATAAAACGACAAAACTTATACGGAGGTTGTTTTATGAATGATTTAATTCAAAGTTTAGAGTCAGCACTTCCACCAGTTTTTGCAGAACAGGCAATCCCTGATTTAATGCCGGGGCTTTATAGTCGTGGGTATTTGGCAAACCTGAGGAGCAGAGGCGAGGGGCCACAGTGTTTCAAAATTGGCAGGCGCACGATGTACAGACGGGATGACTTTATTGACTGGCTTACATCAAAGATGGAGGAGGTTTGATGGAGTTGATAGCAAAAAAAGAAGCTGCCCTTCCTCCCGATGGTGGGGCCATTAGAGGTGGGCAGCAAGAGAAATTTAATCCTCCTAATAACAAATTTAATATACAAACCAAACAAGAACGTGTCAACCAAAAAGTTGATTTTAAAGCTGTAAAGCTGGAATGTTTGAAGCGGTGTCCTGGACTGCTTCAATCGTGGTTGCCTGATGGAAAACTTCAAGGGGACGAATATGTTGCCCGTAATCCCACCAGAGCAGATAATCAGCGTGGAAGTTTCAAAATAAACATTAAAACCGGCGTGTGGGCTGATTTTGCCACAGATGACAACGGCGCTGATTTGATTTCGCTATATGCCTATCTGAAGAGTCTGTCTCAGATTGAAGCAACGACACAGTTAGCTCAGAAGTTTGGACTTCAGGGTCCTACCCAGGTTACGCTCATCTCTTCCAATGCACCTGAACCGAACTTCAACCATCCCCTTTTAGGCGAATCGATAAAAGTCTGGTCATATAAAGACCAAAAAGGGCGCATTCTTGGTCATGTGATACGATTTGAGCCAGCGGGCCAGCGCAAGCAAATCCTGCCTCAAACATTATGGCAAGACACTAACGGCCATTTATTCTGGCAATGGAAAGCCTTTGAAAAGCCACGTCCGCTTTATGGACTGTGGAAGCTTCCAGGAAATCAAAAACCTGTTCTGGTTGTGGAAGGTGAAAAGGCATCGGATGCCGGTCAGGAATTGCTCAAAGATGCCTATGCGGTCTTGACCTGGCCCGGGGGAACGAATGCTGTCCGGTATGCTGACTTCTACCCATTGCGTGGCCGTGTTGTTTGTGTCTGGCCTGACAACGATGACCCGGGCCGAAAAGCTGCCAGGGAAGTTGCTAAAAGTTGTCTCAAAGTAGGTGCAAAAACTGTTTATTTGATTGAGCCACCACAGGACAAAGCTAAGGGTTGGGACTTAGCTGATGCGCTTAATGAAGACTGGACACAAGATGAGGTTTTGCAATGGATTAAACACCATAAAAAGAAGTATGATGGACTTAATAAATCTGATGATAAACAGCAAGAGCCTAAGAAAACACAAGCTCAAATTTTGGGAGAGATACTTGAAAATTCAAGCGTTATGCTGTTTCGAGACCAAAAGGACGATGCCTACGCAAGAATAGACAAAGGCGACCATTTTGAAATCTATCCTGTTCGTTCAAAGGCTTTTAAACGATGGATCACTCATCAATATTATTCACAATTTCAAAAGCCTCCAGGTGCGCAAGCCGTTGCTGATGCTGTTGGGCTAGCAGAAGCAAAAGCACAGTTTGAAGGTCAAAATTTGCCTGTTTTTTTGCGTATAGCGCACAAAGACAACATTTATGTTGATTTAGGTGACGATAAATGGCGGGTAGTGGAAATTACCACAGCGGGTTGGAGTGTCTTAAATAAATCTCCAGTAGTCTTCCGGCGACCCAACGGTATGAAGTCTTTGCCGACGCCTAAGAAGAGCAAAGATGGGTTATGCAACATTTTGAAATTATTTGGTTTTAAACACAAAAACGATAAAATCTTGTGCATAGCCTGGTTGTTAGGCTGTTTAGCTCCTGATGGACCTTATCCGCTTTTACTGCTTCAGGGGCCACAGGGAACGGGGAAATCTACAAAAACCAAGTTCTTAAAGATGTTGCTTGACCCTTTTGTTGCTCCAGTCCGCACCATCCCACGCAATGAAGATGACTTGCTAATAGCAGCGCAAAACAACCATGTCCTAAGTTTCGACAATTTAAGTGGGTTGCCAGCCTGGTTATCAGATGCGCTTTCTCGTCTCGCAACAGGTGGCGCCTTATCCAAGCGAGAGCTTTACACTAACGGCGAAGAGTTTTTTTTTGAAGCTATGCGGCCGGTAATCCTGAACGGCATAGATGCCATCGCTACAAGAAACGACTTAGCAGATAGAGCTTTAATTTTAAATTTAGAACCTATCACTGAAAATGAAAGGCGACCGTTAGCTGAGATTGAGGCTGAATTTCATGCTGTTTTGCCCGAAGCTCTGGGCTGTCTCTTTGATGCTGTTGCTTGTGGCCTTAAAAATTGGGATACCGTAAAGCTCGACCGGCTGCCTCGGATGGCAGACTTTGCAAAGTGGATTGTTGCCTGCGAGCCTAAACTCGTTGAATTGTTGGACTTTTGGCTGCCAGATGATTTTATTCAGGCTTACGATGCTAAGCGGAAGGACCTTGTAGCCGATAGTCTTCAAGCTGATGAAGTCGCTAAGGCAGTCATTAGTTTTATCGATGAGGCGGATAAATTTAGTGGGACGGCCAGCGAACTGCTGGAGGAGTTAAACTCCAGAGTGCCCGAAAGAGTGCAAAGGCTGAAGATTTGGCCGAAAACGGGAAACTCTTTATCCAGAAAACTTGGGAGACTAGCTGTTTTCTTGCAGGAAGCTGGTTACCTTTTTGAAAAATCGAGAGAAGCTCAAACAAGATACATCCTTTTAGAAAGGGTATGTAAAAAACAGTCATCATCGTCACTATCGTCATTATCTAACAATTTTAACAAGTTAAGTAGTGACGATATCGATGACGGTAATGACAATAAAAAGAACATCGTCACAATACCGTCATGTCATAACCTGTTGAAATCACAGAACAATGACACCAATGACGGTAATGACGAAAAATTTCATACCCAATCTAAAAAGTGGGGTGGTCCTGATGTTATCCGCTTCACCATTAACTAAGGTTGATTTTCAACTGGTGGACGGCCAGCTTGAGATTGCTGGCCTTTCAAGCCTGACAGAGGATGAGGCCAAGTCAGTCATTGAATATGCAAAGGCTAACCTGGCCGATATTTTAGATAAGTTAAAAAAAGACAAGCAGCCAGAGACAGAATCGGCACAGCTAGACTTTACGCCTGAAGTAGCATTTCAAAAGCTCCAGGATATGCTTGAAGCCCATAGAGCCGAAGGGTTGAATTTGGCTACAGATGGGCAAGGTGGATGCTGGCCAGTATATCCTGAAAATTGGACATGGGAACAGCAATATCAATTTCAAAAGTTGTTTCTGGATGCCAAAGAATACATCTTTAAACCTGAATGCCTTGCTTCTTTGTCAGCTAAGACATCACAAAAGAGAAGAGAAGGTCAGTTCAAATGCTCATGTTGTGGCGGTCATTCATACTGGATTAACCTGGCCGGAAGTAAGGTTTGCGTTACATGCCATAAACCAGCGTTTAAGACTAAAGTTTATGGTGATGGCAGGGCAAAATCTAAGCTCATAACTTCTGGCATACTCAGGGCCTACAAAACAGCAAGGCCGGAGGTAGTTCAATGAAAAGATTGAAACTGTTTATTTTAAACAATTGGTCATTGATGAATTTAGTTATTCTCTTTGGTGTAGTTACCTGGTTGAATCTACAATCTAGTCAATTGGATAGGTGGATATAGTGAAAAGATTAAGTCCATTGCAAGCAATAAGACGTCAATGTTTAGGCTGCATGGGTGGAAAATCAAAATTTGTGGCTGAATGTCCAGATGAAGTTTGTGTTTTGTTTCCATACAGAACGGGCAAAATTGAGCCAGGTGCAAGCAGAAGTTTAGTTAAGATGATCCACAAATATTGTATTAAGTGTGTTGGTAGTGCTAATGAGCTGAAAGGTTGCCAAGCTAATGAGACTTACCTGGGCAATGACCCCTGTTATTTGTGGCCATTCAGGTTAGGCACAAATCCAAACATTACACGGGCAACAAGAGAAAAGCGAAAGGCAATAGCTCAGAAGCATAATTTTAAGCCTATGGACAGGTCGAAAACGGAGCTAGAATGGCCGGTAATCGCTTAGGCTATAATATTTCTAATAATAAATTTAAAACTTATAAAAGGTGATTAAAATCTTTAAGCAGGAATAAAAGAGGTGAAAATTATGTCAGAAAAAAAAGAAGAGGTCACTTTTTCAAGTGTCTTATTTGTGACTAGATTAGAAGCTTTAGACAGGCTCCGGAAAGCTCAAGAATTGATCCGGCAAGAAGGATTGCTATTTACATCAAAAAGACCAGGCCAATACGTAGGCGGAGAAATAAATGGCCGATTATTATGATTTTCCTGCCTATGGTTATGGATTGGCATTTGACCCATATAACCCAACCTACTTTTCTCCTTCAGACTTTTGGGGGCCTACCGCTCCATCTCTTGAATCGGGGATTATCGGCGGGCTTACTGGTGCTTTAACCGGCAAACTATTGAGTGATGGCGAACAAGAATTTGAGTTCACTCCGTCTTCTACTGCCCCTAAAGACTGGATGCCTGGCAGTCTTAATTTATTAAAAAAAGATTTAATGAGTGTAGGGACTAAAAGTTTAGCTAACACTGCTGTCCCGCTATTTATGGGGGAGTCTTTTGGTGATGCCTTAACTATCGGTGCTGACCCAACTAATCTTCTAGGACCGTTTTCAAATCTAGCAATGCGGGAAATGGGCGTCCAATATACTTCGCCACTGCTGAGTAAATTAAGTATGGGCGCAAATTTTTTCACCCCAGGGGCTGGACTGGCTATAAATATTGCTAGACCATTTTTGGGGCTAGGCATGGATGCCATAGGTGATTGGACAGACATAAGGCCAGACGAAGATATTAGAGACCCACTTGAAGATTTTTATGGCAAATATGGAATAACAGGAGGATTAAGGGGATATGCCAAGGCTAAAGACATAGCACAATCTATGGGTGCAGGACTATATGAATCTTCTGGCTTACTGTCTCCTTACGGCATGGTCACAGGGACAACACAAACTCCACTAGGCGGTATAGACGACTTAATTGCAATCGAGCCATTAACAGGCAAGTCTTTTAGGGTAAATGAAAACTCGAATTATTCAACAGGAACAAATATGCCTAATGGTTATGGATATGGTTTAAGTCCAATTAGTCTTGCTGATAGACAAAATCTAGGCGGCTGGAAAAGCTTGGACGTGACCGGATGGTCAGAAGAAAATAAGTCTACAAAAAGTATAACAAAGGCCAACATTACCAAGGCTGTAGAACATGCGATGAATTCAGTACGTAGAACAAGCCGTCGAGGTGAAGGCAATGGATGTGGCGGTGGTTTCGGTGGCGGTTCTGTTGGTGGTGTTGGGCACGGTAGCGCAGGATTCGGCGGTGGTAGAGGTGGAGCCGGATTTGGTGGTAAAGCTGCCGGTGCAGATAGATGGTAAACACAGGAGTAAATAATGGGGTTTTTAGATTCAGCAACTAAGTTTGTATCGTATAATATAAAACTTTTAATGAGTATGGAGTAACAATTATGAACGCACTTCAAGAGAAAATCATTGATTTTTTTGAACATGAAAAGGTTGTTAATGAGATGGATTACTTTGATAGGTTAGAACATTACAATGCAAGCCTTGATATTTTGGAAGAGTTTAGAGGTTTTCTTCTGAATAAACTAAAATTGCTTGTAAAAGAAATGGCTATAATGGAGTTTTTTGATAAGACCGATGCGTTAAAAGAGAAAAATGAAAAGGCTTTGATTAAATTATTAACCGAGGGCGAGAGTCAGGATGACTTGAGCTACGACCGAAAAGAAATGCAGAGGATAGAAAAGGAATTTCACAAGTTAATTAAGTTAATTCGAACTTGAGCTTAACCTGTTGATTTTACATAAAAAATAATTAGGTAGACTTTTTTTCGGTTATTGTTTGGTTAATTTGAGTTAACTTTGGAGGTAAAGATGGCAAAAGCCGTTGTGGATAAGAAGAGGCTTTTGAGGATGCTTAAGGATGGCAAAAGTGTAAAAGAGTGTGCTGAGTATTTTCATGTTAGCATGGCAGCGATTTCAAAGTTGAAGAAGCAATTGAATGCGGATGTTGCCAAGTGTGTGGCTTTAGAGAATGCTCATCGTATTATTCAGCAAAAATTGAATATCACACAGCAGCTTCAAGAGATCAATGAAGAATGTAAAAATATGTTAAAGATTGAGACAGAGCCAGAAATTCGACTAAAGATTTTGTCAGAAATTAGGCAGCAGGTTCGATTGTGGTTCGATATTTTTAAAAGTCTTTATGATATGAAAGCGGTTCAAGAGTTTCAAGTTACAGTTCTTGGGGCAATAGGCGGGGCTGCACCAGAAGTAAGACAAGCGATTGTCCAGGAACTTAAGGAGCGCAATGCCTTAAGGAATGCCACTGATTGGTTGTGAAGTAAGTGATCTATCAACTTAATTGTGTAACTAGATTTTTCATCATACAGGTACTCTATCGCCAAATAGGATCACAAATTGATTTAAGCATGAAGTTGTTGTCTATACTTTTTCGATATTAACTGTTAAATAAATAGCCATTTAATTAATGTAACATATTCTGTATGATTAATTGCATTATAAGATTACACCTTTCTAGCATTTATAAACCTGAACAGTGTCATGGGTGTAATGATTAATGAAAATATGGTGTTGACATGTTTGCTTAATTTTAAGTGTTTTGATTTTTGGTAAAGTGCCTTAAAAAAGTTTTAGGGAGCAAGTAAAGAAACGTATGTGTTTCTAACACGTTTTGAATTTTTAAAATAAAACCACCAACTAAGAAAAAATACTGTTTCTGAAAAAAAATATTTACCTGATGCTGTAGCTACTGCAATAAATATATAAGAAGGTAAATCGGATATCATTAACAATGTAATCATCTCAACAGCTATGTAACTAAAAAATCGTATTAAAAGGTATTGTTTTGCCAAATTCCTTCCAGATGAATTGCCAGTCCAAATCATAATGCCCACGATAAATCCGTAGACTAAAATTGTTATAGAATAACTGCATTCTAGTAAAATCGCAGTTTTAAAACTATTTGGAAATACAGCAAATACAGACGAAATCTTCCCCCAGTGATAATTCATTCTGCCTATGGTAAATAATGGGGAGAGGATTGTGAGAGTTATACAGAAAAAAAGCAACCAGCCTCCTACTCCCCTTGGCTCCTTAGAATTCGTTAATGTTTTGTTCAATTGAGAGCTAGAAGTAAATTTAATTGTATTTTTGTCGACTTTGTCTTCGTCTTCGATAATTGGATTATCTAATATAATAATGTCGTCCTCGTCATTATTAGTAGGGTATTTTTTTTTAAAAAGAAATAGTAATCCACAACCAACCATTAACACACAACACCACTGAACTATTAACAGCCCAATATTAACTGTGGCATATTTACTTGGCGGACTAAATATAAAAGAATAGCCAGAGTTTATTGTTATTCTTCCTCTTTTTTCATGAAATGGGGGGAATAACATCATAAACAAAAGAGTTAATATTATTATTCCTACAATTATCTTTTGTGATTTAATTATCTTTTGTTTATAGGTAAAATTTGAGTGTGATAATGATGTATTGTGCAAGCTTAACTCCTTCTTTTTTGACAAAAAAACATAACCACAATTACATTTTTGTGCTGATTCTGGATTTATAAAGCCACAATGAGGACATTTTTTCGTATTTATAAATCTATATTATTTTAAGATGAATTATAAGCAAAAAACAGCCGGCAAGGTCAAGTTAAACTTAGCACAAAATTCATAAAATTTGAAATTTTTCAAAAATTAAATCAATCCTGATGGAGTGTCTGCCTGGCCTTTTTGTTTGTGTCTGCACTGGAGTTAAATAGAGGTATGTTAGAGTATTAGATGAATATCAAATAGTTGACCCTAAAAAAAGACAGTGTTGGTCTTGTTGTCAGGTCTTATTTGGGACAACTGATTGGTAAACGGAGTTTTTTGTGTGTTTCCTGGGTTGGACAAAGGTTGGACAGGTTAACCACAAATTTTTTAGCGTGGCTTGCTTCCAAAGGTTGGACAGGAGTTGGACAAATAGTTCATAAAATAAAAAAAGGACTCAGGGGAACTTTTTGTAAATATCCTCTAAGCCCTTGTAATTTCTTGGTGCCCGGGGCCAGACTCGAACTGGCACGAAGCTAAGCTTCGAGGGATTTTAAGTCCCTTGCGTCTACCAAAATTCCGCCACCCGGGCGAAGAAGACCTTTCATTATACTTTGATTTAATTCTCGTCAACCATTTACTCGCATTTGAGAGAGGGTTTACACTCTAGTCTTTTCAAGCCAATACTGTTAAGATTTGTATATGCTTAAGGAACGAGAGCGTATTTTAGTTATTGGTTTGGATGGCTTGCCTTATTCTTTGGTCAAAAAGCTTTGTCAGAAGAGAGCTCTACCCCATCTAAAATCAATTGTTGACTCTCCTTATTGCCGACCCATTCAGGCAGAAATTCCACCACTTTCTCCGGTGAACTGGACCTCTTTTTATACAGGCGAGGGTCCGGAAGTTCATGGTATTTTTGGTTTTACCAATATAGTTCCCAAAGATTACGGGCTTTATATAACTGATTTTTCTCAGGTCAAGATACCTACTATCTTTGACCAGTTAGGGCAAAAAGGATTTCTTTCCAAAGTTATTAACCTGCCCAATACCTATCCTGCCAGGCCAATAAAAGGTATGCTCATTTCTGGTTTTGTGGCCCAGGATCTAAAAAAAGCAGTATTTCCTCCGCCCCTTTTTGCCATTCTTAAGAGCAAGGGATATAAGTTGGAGGCAGACACCATAAGAGGAGCCAAAGATCCTGCACTGCTTTTAAGAGAGCTCAAACAGACCCTCTCTTCCAAGCTCGCAGCCCTGGAACTTTTTTGGCCGGATCTTTCTTGGGATCTATTTGTGATAGTGTTTACTGAAACAGATCGGGTTTTTCATTTTCTTTTCCCAGCCTTGATACAGGAAAACCATCCCTTACACAGCGAATGTATGGAATTCATGCGTGACTTTGATAGGGCTGTTGGCCAGGTACTGGACAGATTTGACAGGCTGCCTGAGCCCAAAAGGCTGATCATGCTCGCAGACCATGGTTTTACCAATTTGAAGACTGAAGTTGATCTGAATGCATGGCTGGCCAGGGCTGGCTTTTTTAGATTTGACCAAAAGCCCAGACATGAGTTGGATGCATCAATAATAAGTTCCAACTGTCAGGCCTTTGCTTTGGATGCGGGTAGAATTTATCTGCATAAAAAAGATTTGTTTCCCAGGGGCCAGGTAACACATATTGATGCACCAAAAATTATCCAGGAAATCAAGGCAGGGCTTATGAGTTTATCTTATGCAGGAGAAAAGGTCATGGAGAGGGTTTTTACAAAAGATGAGCTCTATCCGGACGCGGAACATCTAGCGCCTGATCTGGTTTGTCTGCCCAACCCCGGCTTCGACCTCAAGGGAAAATTTGACCGACAGGAAATTTTCGGCCATTTTGGCCGCTTTGGTTGTCATACGGTTCAAGATACCTTTTTCTTTGACAGCCAAGGATTTAACCCACAAAAACTGAGACAGATCGGCCAGGAAATCCTGGCTCATTTTGGCAAAAAGAATATCATCAGCTAAAATTATGAAGATAGATTACCAAAAAGACTTGAATCCTGCCCAGTATGACGCTGTAACTACCACTTCTGGCCCTGTTCTGGTTATTGCCGGAGCTGGCAGCGGCAAAACAAGAACCATTGTCTATCGCCTGGCTTATCTTGTAGAACATGAGGTGAGCCCACAAAATATTCTCTTGCTTACCTTCACCCGCAAAGCAGCAGGGGAGATGTTGAAGAGAGCTGAAAGCCTGCTTGGGCGAGGACTACTGGGTGTCCACAGCGGAACTTTTCACAGCTTTGCGTACGGGATGTTGCGCAAATTTGCCACTGCCTTGGGATACGTGAATGGCATTACTGTCATGGATTCCAGTGATGCCGAAGACCTGCTCAAAAGTGTCAAAGAACAACTTAAAATAGGGCAGGGCGACCGTTCTTTTCCCAAGAAAAAAACAGTCCTCGCTTTGATCAGCAAGGCCAGAAACAAGGAAATGGAGCTGGAGCAGGTTTTGCTCAAGGAAGCATATCATCTGCGAGGCTATGCCGAAGACCTGGAACGCATTTACAGAGAGTATCAACTTTTTAAGCAAAAACACGGCCTGTTCGACTATGATGATCTTTTGTTCCAGCTGGAGCGGCTTCTGGTGGAGCACGATGATATACGGGACTTTTTACATCGAGCATTTCAATACATTATGGTGGACGAATTTCAGGACACTAACCTGGTGCAGGGAAGGTTGGTTAAGCTTATAGCCGGAAGCGAGGGCAATGTCATGGCCGTGGGGGATGATGCCCAGTCTATCTATGCTTTCCGGGGTGCTAATGTAAATAATATCCTTAATTTCCCTAAAATTTTTAATAATGCCAAAATTATTAAGCTGGAACAAAACTATCGTTCTACCCAGCCAATTTTAAATTTGACCAACCAAATTTTGGCTCAGGCTACAGAAAAATACCCCAAGAACCTGTTTACCAAACGTAAGTCATCTCTCAAACCTCAATTGATCCGCCCCTTGAGTGACCTTAGTCAAGCCAGGGTTGTGGTTCAAAAAATTATTGAACTTACCAAAAAATATTCTCTTCACGAAATCGCAGTGCTTTTTCGCGCTGGATATCAATCATATCCGCTGGAGGTCGAACTAAACAGAGCTTCCATTCCTTTTCAAAAGTTTGGTGGGATCAAATTTTCTGAAGCAGCCCATATAAAAGATGTTTTAGCGTTTATGCGTTTGGTGGCCAATCCGGCAGACCTTTTGGCCTGGACCAGGGGGCTGTCCAATCTAAAGGGTATCGGGCCCAAAACCTGCGAACGGCTCTATAATGCTTTTATGCAGGGCAACAGCCAGTACATTGAAAAACAATGTAAAAAGAGCAAGCAATTAGAACATATCCTGAATCTTTTGGATGAGTTGCGGTCCAAGCAAGACAGTCCGGCTCAAATATTAGATGAGATAGTCAGGTTTTACCAGCCGATAATGCAAGAGAAGTTTGCTGATGATTATCCCAAACGAGCCACTGGCCTGGAACAGCTGGCCCAAATAGCTTCTGCTTATGACAATCTGGATATCTTTTTGGCTGATATGAGTTTGGAAAATCCGGACCCAGAGGGTAACAAGGTCAAGGAAGACACCCTGGTTTTATCCACGGTGCACTCTGCCAAGGGTCTGGAATGGTCAGCAGTGCTTATTATTGACCTGGTGGAAGAGCGCTTTCCATCCAAACATGCCCTGATGGACTATGATGAGATGGAAGAGGAACGCAGGCTTCTGTATGTAGCCTGTACCAGGGCCAAAGATTACCTTGCCCTGTTCGTCCCTGATTCCATTTACAACCGTTATCAGGGCCTGCATGAGTCAGTGCTCCCCTGTCCCTTTATCCAGGAACTGGACAATTCATTATTTGAAGAATGGCGCGAAAATTATCTGGGCAGCCTGGTACCTACTCAAAACAAGAAACCCAGGACCAAAACCTTAGGGCAAAAGACGTACGGCCAAGGGCTCGGCCAGAGGCCTGATTGTCGTTATTGCTCGCACAAGATATTTGGACGAGGTAAGGTCATTGCTGAAATTCCGCCCAACAAGTTCAAGGTCAATTTTCCGGGGGTTGGTCTAAAAACAGTAATTGGAGACTACCTGGAGTTTGAGGATTAGAAATTAGGTTGGCCAGTCCTGAGTTCAATGTTTTGATAAGGCTAGAGGTTAGGGGTCAAAGGTTAAAGGGTTAGCGGCCTGAGCGGGGCAATCTCGTTCTCATTCAACTCAAAAATCAAAATTTAAAACTCGAGAGCCGTATGTTCAAAAGCGAAGATGATTTTTTGGCCCTGATCGACACCTATTTTCCCCAAGAGCACTCTCATCTTTTCTTGGGCCGGGGTCATGATTGTGCTGTCTTAAATACTCCTGCCCGCATAAGCATAAGCACTGATCTTTTTATCCAGGACATCCATTTCCGTACCGAGTATTTTAGGCCTGAGCACATTGGACACAAGGCCCTGGCTGTTAATTTGAGCGACTTGGCTGCCATGGGAGCCAAACCATTGGGGTTTGAGCTGGGTCTTACCTGGCCCAGGAATCTGGACCAAGATTTTGCGCACCGCTTATTCAATGGCATGTCCAATGTAGCCAAGCAGTTTGACTTGGCTTTGGCCGGGGGCGATTTAAGCCTGGGTGAGCGGTTAAGTCTGTGTATTACGATTTGGGGTGAGTGTCCGGAAAAGATTCTTTGTCGTCAAAATGTCTCTCCAGATGACTTGGTTTTTGTGGTTGGTCATGTTGGCCTGGCCAGGGCAGGTCTACATATACTGGAACAAAGAACCACCCCCCAGGAAGACTTCCCCATTTCCATTTCCAGGCATCTTTCTCCAGAGCCTCTGGTGCGTGAAGGAATGCTTCTGGCCAAGATAGACTGCGTCAAGGGGCTGATGGATGTCTCAGATGGACTGGCGCAGGACATACCGCGTTTTTTGGGTACTGGTTTGGGGCTAGAGATTGATGAAGAAAGTTTTGCTCTGCACCAGGAAGTGTTAGACTACTGTCGCCTGACAGAACAGGATCCATTTATGTTTAGCCTGCAGGGTGGTGAAGATTATGCATTGATCGGGGCAACTTCACCAAAATCGTTTTCGAAAGTAGAAAAGATTATTCCACATGCCTGGATTTTAGGCAAAGTAGTGCCCAGCCCCGGTCTTTTTGTGCGTGGGACAAGAATAGGGATAAAGGGATTTGATCACTTTGTTGGTTGAATCGTTTTGATTTGCTTCAGGCCTCAAACGACTGAAGATAACACTTTATTGTTTTTTTGAAATACTTTGAAACCGGGGCCGGGCGATTTGTTAGGTGTTGGGCTCACTAAAGTAAGGGCATTTTATGCCTCGACATCCATGTGGATGCTGGTCGATAGCTCTACATTGAATAGGAGGCGGAGGCAGTACAAGATTGATCTTAAAATTATCTTTCAAAAAATACACGGCCTTTTCCAGTGCTATTCGAACATAAGCTTTGCAACAACTCGGTCCTGTTAACTCTGTAATAGCATGAACAACTTTTGAAACTACTTCCATAGTCAATCTCTGTTCTTTATCCGTTCCACATTTAGAACCAAGCAGGATAGAAAAACAAGCACCAATGGCCGGTACAATGCCGCAAACCCCTGTTAACCCACAATAACCACCTATAGCTTGCCGTTCTGTGCGGTTGAATGCTTCTTCAATTTGTTCGTCAGCGACTCTTATTGTCCCTTCATTGCGAATAGCAGCCATTAAGGCGCCTGCTGCAACAAAGGCATGGTGACATCCAAGCATAGGAAATTGAGAGAGCGCCATTATTTGCTCTGCAATCTCAAAAGGATTTTTAGATTTAGCCGACAAACAAATTTCTTTGATTGTTTTTATAGCTTGTTGATTGTGGCATATATCGCAAACATAATGGTTGTTTGGGCAACGAATATGACCTGTTTCAAGTCTGCCACAATTGGAGCATTGCAGCTCTACTGCATGGTTGAGATATTCTAATTGAGACCCGCATACCATACAGTTTTTTATGTTGTTCCCAGAATCAGTTTGGACAGAAGAACCAGTATAAACCCGACCGGATTTGTTAGCTGGTTGCGCTCAACAACTTGAACCGTTTTTTATTTTTTTATTCTTTATCATATCCCCTTCACTCCTTAGAACGTGAGCAGTCTGGCCAGGACTCCAGCTTTGTAATTGACCGCTAGCTGCTTTAGGTCTTTTAGCAGATGTCATGACAACGTTGATAACCGGCTTGTGGTCCATCTCTGGAATGGTCATGTCAGCTATCCTAATTGTGTATGGTTAGTATGTGTGGATTTATGGAGTATCTCTGCCAGTAGCTAGTCGATTAGCAAGATGGCTTTTGCCATAAACTATTAGCCTAGCCGGGGGCAAGAGCATTATCGTGAGGTGAATTCTGTAAAGCGAGTCGGAGTACAAAATTGTGCTAACGGGCACCATATAAGGCCGCACATCTTGGGGCGAGACACCAAAAGATGATACAGTCCTATGGATCAATTCCACGAGGTTAAGGGAGAGGGAAATAGGGTTAAGCAGATGGTTACTCTAAAGGGGCCGTGCCTATTAACATACCATGTTCGTCTGTCTTTAATGGGTTTAAAATTTTTAGTAATATCAATTCATTAAGCTGGAGGTTTGTTTGGCAGAATCGTGAAATTTGTTTTTTGTATGTTCGGCCAAATTCGTCATTATGAATTTTTTAACATTTCCTGAATGTTAGCTCCAGATTACCCTCTTTCTGAGGTTCTACAGCTGTAAGATCGAGTTTTGTTTTATTTATTTGTGAATAAAGTATTTCAATAACTCCAATATACGGACAGAAGACAGGTGTGTTTGTTAGGTAGGCTTCTCGCAGGCAATCAGCTAGTAGCGGGTTTATTAGTTTAAAGACAATTTCGTTTTCTTTGTCTTCAATTTTCAAATCATCAAGAAGGTCAAGAACATCAACAAATACATGCTTCACATCAGAAAGAGTCATCCTATCTTTGACTATATCGTTTTCTTTAAGAAAGTCTAAAACTGCCTGCCCCGCTATCCTGAGTAGTTTTTTTCTTTCTTCACCCGTGGTATTTTCTGTTATCTTTTGCATCGCATGATGCAGTGAAGCACCGACGATAATACTGGGTATTTCTTTGTTTTCTATTATGCTCATGGTTTAACCTCCTTATGTAGATGTTAGATTTTTGAAAAATATTTTCTATCACTAGTGTCCGGTTAAAATTTTTAATAAAGGCGGTGGTTTAGGGGTTCGGTTT